>JAPLCZ010000056.1 GCA_026391915.1 Bacteroidota bacterium
ATCATCCTATCCTAACGGTATTTATATTTATAGATTCTCAAATTCTCATAGCTCAACAGACGGAAAATTTATTAAGGAATAAGTAGCAGATTAGTTTAAATTTTTATAACAGCCTCTGTTTTTCTTAGCATGAAAAATAGAGGCTGTTTTTTTATGTCCTTTAGTAAAAATAATTACACCCCACCATCCCATCCATGTTTTCGTAATCCTTAATAACAAACAATAAAACCCACAATCATGAACAGAAAAAACTTTTTAAGAAACGCCTCGCTTGCAGGGCTAGGCTTAGCACTACCATTACCAAAGATTAGTGCCGCAACCAGCGAAACAAACAAAACTAATTCATGCACATTAATCCCTACCGAAACCCAAGGCCCCTTCCCTCTGGATTTATCTGCTAACACCACTTATTACCGTAAAGATATCCGCGAATCTGAGAAGGGAGTTCAACTCAATCTTAAACTTAAAATTATTGGTGATGATAACTGCTTACCTATGCAAAACCTTAGGGTAAATATATGGCATTGCAATAAAGATGGTTTGTACTCTGGCTATGATAATTCAATGAATAAAGGGCAATCAGGCCTAACTTATTTACGTGGTTACCAGTTTACCGATGCCAACGGAGAAGCTAATTTTATTACTATTTTCCCGGGTCATTATAGTGGCAGAGTAACCCATATCCATTTTCAGGTATATGTTAGTTCTTCATACGCAGCCGTATCTCAATTAACTTTTGACCCTACTGCCAAAAATAAAGTTTATACAGATAATTCTACCATCTATACTAATGGCACTGACAGTGCAACTTTATCAAGCGACAATATATTTTCTGACGGATATTCATTGCAGATTGCCTCACTCACTAAGAACGCTACAACCGGAGTTTATGATGCAGAATTAGAAGTAACTATTAAGGGAACAGGAACTACCGGCATAGGGCATCAGGAAAAAGAAAACGCCAAAAATTTTATGCTTGGGCAAAATTATCCTAACCCCTTTTATGCCGAAACTAATATTCTTTTTTCTGTGGTTCATCCATCAGAAGTTAAAATTGAATTATGGGATATTGCAGGGAATAAAGTGGCAGTGATTAACCGTGGCACGCTGCCTCCAGGTAGCTACATCTCAGCCATAAATATGGCAGCATTAGGGTTGCCCAATGCTAACTATGTTTATCAAATTGAAATCAAAAATAGCTATGGCATTTACAGAGATTGCAAATTGATGACTTCTGCAAAATAATAAGCAATTTTATTCCTTCACTATTTTAGCTACCAATAACCGCCTTTCTTCCTTTACAATTATCAAATAAATCCCTTTTGCAAAGTTGGAAATATCTATTGCTTTTGCATCTGATGTAATGAGTATTTGTTGCCCTGTGGAAGAATAAATTTCAATGAAATGATGCTGAGAATTTAGGTATGCGATATTGATAATCCCTGTTGATGGATTTGGGTAAATCATCAACTCATTTAAGGATGTTTCTTTTATAGATGTTGTTGCACAGAGTTCATAAGCACCAATATCCAGATTGCCATTTGTGCAACGGGTTATGGCGGTATCAGGGTGAGAATACTCCATGGTTGGTGTGAGAGAAATTCCGCCACTTGTATCCACCTTTGTGCCTTTATTAATGGCAGAAATGCTACTTTTAGTTAAGTGATAATCGTATTGAGAATCATTTGCAAAAGCAAAAGAACTGATGTCTTTAGAAATAAGATTAGAAGCTGTATCAACGGTAGTGGGGAAACTTCCGCTTGCAAAATTTCCACTGCCTGCCAGTATGTTATTATATCCTTTAAACAAAGTAGTTCCACTTTGGAAAGCGAAAAAACTCCCACCACTTCGGTGGTTTATAATCGTATTATTAATAGCATAAACTTTTTGAGGAGAGGGGTTGGATAACCCCTCTAATCCATATCCAATAATGTTGGAGTTTTGGGTTTGAGCTCCTTGCTCTATAATATTACCAATGATAAAGGCAGCGCCCCCATTGGGCAAATCAATATTGCGGGAGGCTGTGCCAGTGCTCTCATCACTAATGCGGTTGTATAAAATGATATTTACACCAGCTCTGCTTTTTAGCTCATGCCCAACATAGGCATGGTGGCTATAATTATAACGAAAAATAAGAGTATCAATATTCCCAATATAAAGGTTGTGGGTGTAGCCATCTCCATAGCCATTGTAGGCAAACTCAGTGTATTCAATAATAATTTTAGAGGGGTTTACTTTGCCCGCAAGTATGCCGTTTTCATTGTTGTGGAAATAGCAATGACTAACGGTGAGGTTACTCCCTTCTTGCCGAATTCCTGCGCCATTATTAGAGGCACAAACGCATAAAGAAAACTCAATATTCTCTACCCTAGTATTGTTTCCGGCAATTACCCAAATGCCTTTGCCGCCATAGTTGCTGCCATTTGATTTCATGTGAGCCATACCCCCAACCCCCTTTAGCAAAAGGTTATTGGCTGTCCATTTTGCAACATCGGCGGCATAAATTCCTGCATCAATTTCTACGGTATCTCCATTGGCAACTAAGGCGGCAACTTTACTGGGTGCAGTATAGGTTTTCGCAGCACCTACATGCCATATAGCGGCATAGGAATGTTGAATAATAATAAGAGTGATGAATAAGAATTTTATTTTCCTCATCCCACAAATGTAAGTTCAAATAGTGGAACAAATTATTGTGAGAATTATGCAACTTATTCTCAAAATTATGCAACTGCTCTTTTCCGTGTTGCCTGCAAATTTGCCTTATAAAAAATCAAACAAAAATGAACACAGAAAAAACCGTGGATGTACTTAACTCTCTTATTGAAATAAACAATGAGAGGATTGAGGGATACAAGACAGCAACAAAAGAAACACGGGAAAAGGATTTGAAAATATTGTTTTCTCAATTGATTAAAACCAGCCAAATATGCAAAGTTGATTTGAATAATGAAGTGCAGCAGTTAGGGGGAACTCCTATAATTGGTATTGAAGAACCTACTAAACTTTTAAGAATTTGGAATGATGTAAAAACTGCTCTTAAAACTCGGGATAGAAAAGTAATTCTTAGTACTTGCGAATATGTAGAAGACGTGGCAGATACCACCTATAAGAAGACATTAAGAAACCATATTGAAGACTTTACACTAGAGCAAAAAATGATGCTAAAAGCACAATACGATTTAATAAAAGCCGACTATGACAAAGTAAAAAACATGCGGGATAGGGTGTTGGCGTATAATTAAAAAGCCAAATAAATATAAAAAAAACAAACAATGAAAACCAGAGATTATAACCACATTATTATTAAATACGCCGGAGTAACGGTTGTTTTATACATCCTTTATTTTGTGATAATGAAGATGCTTGGCTGGGCAGATGTGCCCGCATTAAGGTTTGTTAACTATATAATTTATGCCATGGCTGCATACCTTGCTTTAAAAGATGTGGTAAAAGCAGAGGGTGGCGCATTGGATTATTTGGGTGGCTTAGGCATAGCATTTTTAATGGGCGTATCATCTTTTGTAGTCTTTGGTTTATTGATTCTTATCTACACCCATTTTGATTCCTTTTTTGTGGATACCTTATTAGTGGACTTCCCCACTTCTGCCTCCTTAGGTAAATTTGGTCCTTGTATATTGGTGATAGCAGAAGGCACAGTAGCCAGCGTGGTAGTTTCCCTTACCTTAATGCAGTATTTCAAAAAATTCTCTAAAGAGGAATAAGGAGTAGAACTCTTGGGCTAGTTCAAGCGTCCACGCTTGGACTTCTGTTTAGGCACAGGCGTGGACGCCTGCGCCAGCTTGGGGAAATTAGTAGGGACGAAATTCTTTCTGCTTTACTTTTATATAAAATGCGTTTGGTTTTTTATAAGGTTTAGAATAACTAAGACTATCTACCCTTTCCTTACCATCAATATCACATTCCTTTTTTGTTATAGTTTTTCCAAAGAACAACTCTTCCGTCATGAATGAAATCTCGGAGATGAAGAATTCATTATCAATTGATTTTTTCTCAATTGAATTTTCAGTGGTTGTATAAGTGATATAATTCCTAAAGCTAAGGGGCGACTCTTCTTTTACAAATTTATTTGTACTTGGTGTTTTATACCCAGTATTCTTCAAGTTGAAGTCACAACTATAAAAGGGAGTTTTGGGATTGCTTATAGAGAATTTTGAAACTGCCACTGAACTCTTAGGAGGTATCTGAATTATTTTTTTGGGTTTAGTTTTAGAAGATTCAACAACGGTAACAGCATTCCCATAAGAGGCTGTAGAACTTTGTGAATTGCGATATGCAGAGTTTGCAAAATAGTTAACCATTGCACCTGAAACAGTGTTTGAGGCACTTGAAAAAGATGAGCTATAAAATGAATTTGTCTCTTCCGTATCATACCAATAATCATAAGAAATTCCATTGTAGATAAGATGAGATTTATCCCAATCTATATAAATGGGAATATCAAGTTTGTTTGTAATGAAGAAAGAAACCTTTCCTCCACTAGTCCAAAAGTTATAAGCTATTTTTAATTCAGAATTTTCAAATACGTAAGAGTCTTTTTCAAGTTTTGTTTCTTTAGAGCTTAACTCAATAACCTGATACATACTTGTAACCATTCCGCAAGAGGACATCATCAAAGTGATAATTATTGAAATGATTGGGGAGAGTTTTTTTTGTTTCATGTTTTTATTTTTTAATGGTCATGTCTAATCTTCAAGTCACCTTTAAACATTAATTCTTCTGCACCATGTTCTTTTAGCCATATATTAATTGTCTTTAATAATATGATTACAAGGTTAAAAAATGTCTCAAAATGTCTATGGTCTGATGAATTGGAAGCGAAATAGTTTGATATGTTTGGTTGATGTTTGCCATTAAGAAATGCAACATAATCATTTCTAGTCTCAATATATTCAGAATTAAAATTTGTTATATCCCTTGGGGAAAATCTGTCTAGCACATCGTAAATTTTTCTTGGTAATATAGGGTTTCCTATAAATCTATTGAATTCAAAATCATCAAAGCAATTAGCTTGATAATACATTTTATTCATTTTAAATAAATACTGATACGCCTCTTTAAAATTTGCAAAAAGGAAAAGAGACAGTGTTAGACCAGTGGTGGTGTTTTCATTTTTACTATCTTTAGAATCTAAAAAAATATAATTATTGGAAATTGCACTAACCAACTCTTTAACTAAAATGAGTTGGTCATCCTTGATGGCTTTTTTAAAGGAAATTTTCCTACTCAAAAAAAGAGCTCTACATGCAACGAATAAAGAAAATAAGGAAATAATGATTCCTGCATAATCTTTAATTATTGATGACCCATAGTTTGTAGCATGATCACATAAATACATCCCACAAAACTAAACAATTTCCCCTCAATCTTTTCCTACTTAAATGCAAGCGGTATTGCTACCCTAAGAGTAATTTTGTCCGTAACATTTGCAAACCATGCGGCGTTTGCGGATGTAGTAAAAAACGCAAAAGAAATGTTTAACAAAATGCAAAAACTAAAATTAACCATGGCTGCGCTGGTGCTATCATCAGCCATGCTATATGCGCAAACAACCACTATGACCAAACCACAAAACCTGCCTTCTAATTTCCATCTTACCCAATTGCCCAATGGGTTAGAGGTACTCACTATTGAAGATAAAAACGTACCTATTGCTACTATAGAGCTTGTTTTTAAGAATGGTGCTTTTGTGCAAACCCCCGATTTGGAGGGGCTTGCCCACCTGTATGAACATATGTTTTTTAAAGCCAATAAAGATTATCCATCTCAAGAGGCTTTCTTGGATAGGGTTAATGAATTGGGGATTTCGTTTAACGGCACTACCAGCAATGAAAGGGTAAATTATTTTGTTACCCTCAACAAAAATAAACTGGATGATGGGCTTAAGTTTATGAATTCCGCAGCCCGCTACCCAAAGTTTTTAGAAGAGGAAATGAAGAAAGAAAATGTGGTGGTAGCCGGCGAATTTGAACGCAATGAAAGCAATCCGTTTTTCTTTTTAATTCAGGATATGGATAGGAAACTTTGGGGAAATGAATTTGCCCGTAAAAACTCCATTGGCAGGTATGAGGTAATCCTAAGCGCAACGCCAGAAATTATGCAGCGCATAAAGGATAGATATTACTACCCAAATAATTGTATGCTTGTGGTGGCAGGTGATGTTAGCCACCTTGATATTGAAAAAAAAGCAGCAGCAATTTTTGGAGATTGGGAGCCAGCTAAATTTAAAATATGGGAGAAATACCCAATCCCTGAGTTTAATGGTTTAACACAGACTACTTCTTTTGTTACCGAATCTGAGATTACACAAGTGCCTGCTGTGATGTATGCATGGCAAGGGCCTGATACCCGCAAAGACCCTAAGAATACTTATGTGGCAGATGTATTTTCAGGAATTTTGGCGCAAAAAAATTCTAAGTTGCAAAAGGCAATGGTAGAGAGTGGGCTTGCGTATCAACTGCAAGTGGCGTATCAAACTGAGAAATATACAGGGCCTATAAATGTGATTATGATTCCGAATCCTGAGAACATGAAAAAGGCAATGGATGAAATGAATAAGCAAATAAGCATGTGGGATAGCCCCGATTATTTTACCGATGAACAAATAAATACTGCTAAAGAAATGCTTGAAATTTCTGATGTATATGGCAAAGAAAAAACCTCAGACTATGTGCATACCGTTACCTATTGGTGGGCTTCTGCAAGTATTGATTACTACACAGGCTATACTGAAAACGTAAAGAAAGTTACCCGTGAGGACATAGTAAATTATGTAAAGAAATACATTAAAAACAGACCCCATGTTGAGGGGGTTTTAATCTCCCCAACACAACGCACTTTGGTTGGGTTGGATAATTTATTCAGGACGGCAAATGCTATTGAAACTTATTCAATAGGTTTTAAAACTAATGATGTGGATGCGGCGAAAGATAGTGCATTGGCTCAGATTGCTTTTTGGACAAAGTTGAATCCTTCCAAGAAATTGAAAGCGCACATCTATGCAGCTAAAGACAAAGATGCTGATGAGATGTTTGCCAACCTCAAAAAGAAATTGATGACCAATGGAATGTTGGAATCTCAATTGGAAGTGGAGAAACATGTGAAGAAAGAAAAAGACCAAACACCAGCAGAGAAGAAGAAACAAAACACAGCAACCTTTTCATTTTAATTTTTAAATAATAACACAATGAGAAAGCTAATAATTTCCTTAACAATACTTAGTGTGATGGGCTACCATGCCCACGCACAAAAAAATAAAAACGGCAAACAAATCCCGATGAATTCTAAAACTACCACCCCAAACAAAACTGAAGTTAAAAAAACAAAAGTGCCAAGTACTGTAAAATCCTTTAATGTGGATGGGATAAGAGTGCTTTTAAAACCAACTACTAATGATGTGATTAGTGTGGTGATGTTCATCAGCGGTGGGGTGAAAAATTATTCTCCCGAAACAGAAGGGATAGAAAATCTATCTCTTAATGTGTTGTTGGATGGGGGCTCTAAGAAATTTCCAAAAGACAAATTCCATGACCTTACAGAACAAAAAGGAATAAGTATCGGGGCTTCTTCTGCCAAAGATTATAGCAGCATTGCCATGAAAACTATTACCAAAAACTGGGCGCTGAGTTGGGATATTTATAGGGATGTAATCACCAATCCTGATTGGAATGAGCAAAGTTTTAAACAAACCAAAGAGCAGACTATTGCAGGATTAAAACAGGCAGATGCTGACCCTGATAATTACCTTAACCGCATGGCAATGGATAATACTTTTAAAAACTCCAGCTATGCCGCTGATCCTGAAGGCAGCCCTGAGGCAGTGAATAAAATTACATTTGACCAAATAAAACAACACTATTCTAAAATTGCAAAGCGCAAAAAGATGGTGCTTGTGGTAGTTGGCAAAGTAGATGAAAATGATTTGAAACAAAAAATCCATGAAGCATTTGCAAGTATGCCGGATGGTGTTGCTGATAAGTTTGAGTCCAATCCTGTGGTGGTAAATACCCCGTCTTTAACCTCAGAAGAAAGGGAGATAAAAACCAATTATATGATGGGGATTTTATCTGCCCCAAAACTCGGGACGCATGAAGGAATTGCCATGAGGATTGCCATGAGTATTCTTGCTGAAAGATTATTTATTGAGGTGCGCACCAAACGCAATTTGTCCTATGCGCCATCGGCGTATATGGCTTCTATTTTTAACCCTTATGCAGAGATTTATGTTACCACCACCAAACCCAATGAAGCCGCACAAGTGATGATGGATGAGATTAGAAAAATTAAGAAAGATGGGTTTAGTGAAAAGGAATTAAGAGATAAAAAAGAAGGCTACCTCACCGGATATTATATGGGTATGGAGACTAATGACGGGCAGGCAACAACTCTTGGTTTGATGGAACTCCGTGGCAATTGGGAGATGGCAGAAAATATAAAAGATGTTATCTATTCCCTCACTTTGGAAGATGTAAATAATGCCATGAAAACTTACGCTACTTCTGTGGCTTGGTACTATTTAGGAGATAAAGATAAAGTGGATGAGGCGGTGTTTAAAGCAGCACTGAACTAAGCCGAAATGCAGCGGTATTTAAAAGAGAATAGTGTTTATTTTTTAGTACCCTTAGTTTGTTTTCTGTTGTATTCTGGGTTGATTGTTCCTGGACATTTTCAACTTGAACTTACTCCAAAGCTCAACTACTTTCGGCATCTCGCAGATGCCTTTTTGAATGGGAGGCTAGATATCATAAATCCACCCAGCAAAACAGATTTGGTTATCTATCATGGAAAGTATTTTATCTATTGGCCGCCGGTGCCTGCTTTGGTTTTTGTACCCTTGGTGGCATTGTTTGGTGTAGAACTTCCTGACATACTGATTAGTTGTTTGTTTGCGGCAATAAATGTTTGGTTGCTTATGCTAATTTGTAAGAATTTATCTGAGAAATTCTCTCTTGGATTAACTCAAAAACACATTGCATGGATTGGTATTTTTTGGGGACTAGGTACCGTCCATTTTTATATGGCAAAGGAAGGAGATATCTGGTTTATCTCACAGATTATGGCGCAGACTTTTTTGTTTGCTGCAGTCTATTTTTTCTTGCGGAAAGGGAATGGTTATTTGATTCTATCAGGGCTCTTTTTTGCTATGGCTGCCTATACGCGTAACCATCTTGTTTTCTCCATTTTCTTTTTTCTTTTTCTGTTTATTGCTATGGAGAAAAATGTTTCTATAAAGGATATTTTCATCAAAGGATTTGTGTTTGTTCTGCCTTTCGTAGTATTTAGTTTTTTGAATCTTTGGTACAACTATGCCCGCTTTGGGAGTCTGTTTGATAATGGCATTAACTACCATAATATGAACCCTTATTTTGTTGAGAACTTTAAGAAGTTTGGCTACTTCTCGTGGCATTATTTCCCTCATAATTTTTATACTGAGGTATTGCATTTCCCTCACATAAGGTTGCACCCCAATTTCCTTGAAAGAGAAGAAGAAGGTTTTGGTTTTATATGGGGTTCTCCCCTTTATTTTTTGTTGATTCCAGCTTTGGTTTTCAGAAGAAAGAATTACGATATGAGTACTCATCTTATCAAAACAGGAAGCATGATTTCAGCCATCCTGATTGCTTGCCTAATCTTCCTTATTATGGGCACTGGGTGGATTCAGTTTTGTGCCCGTTACACTTTAGATTTTCAGTTTTTCTTAATCATCTTTCTGCTATTTTCGTGGAAGAATTTGTCAGGAATCAGCTTTATAAAACCAATAACTATTTGCCTTATTTTGCTCTCTTTATGGGTGCAATATGTGGGGGCATGGGTAAGGTAAAATTTAATTAAAAAATGGATTTATTGAAAAAGTCCTGGGTTAATATTGATAAAAGCACCCTTGCAGTTGCTGCACTTTCTTTAGTTTTAATAAGTGTGCTTTGCACTGGTTCAGGCTTCCCTTATGATGTGCAATCTCTTGGTTGGTGGGCTAATCATATCCACAACAATGGGATTGGAAATGCCTATGGAGAACCGACCAATAACTACCCCCCATTAATCAATTATTTCCTTTGGTTTTATAATCTTCTTTTCAGAGCCACAGGAGATTTCAAATGGTTTAAATCTATAGTATTATTAGTTGAGTTTGTAGGGGCTTTCATGATATTATCTACCATTGAAAATAGGCAAAAACACCTATTGCTTTTTTGTCTTCTTATATTCAATATTTCCTTTCTCTATGACAATATTTTATGGGGACAAACTGATGGAATACTTACTACCTTCTTATTTGGGAGTTTGATATTTGCCCAAAGAAAACACATCACAATTTCTCTTTGTTTTTATATTCTTGCATTCAATTTTAAATTTCAGGCGGGAGTATTATTTCCGGTTTTGGCATTGGTACTTTTACCAAATATGATGGAGAAATTCTCTTTCAAAAATTTATTGAAATGGATTGTTGTTCCCGCCTTACTTCAGCTACTAATTCTGCTTCCTTTTATCCTTACATATCAATTAGAAAAAGTATGGATTGTATTCACAGAGTCCTTTTCTAAATATGAGTATATCACAATGAATGCCTATAATTTCTGGACTATTCTTTTTCATAAAAACGAAGTAGCTTGGATACCTGATACTACTGCGATTTTTGGAATTACCTATAAACAAATTGGGCTGTTTCTTTTTTGCATTTCCTCCTTTTTTGCTTTGCAGCCTTTGATGAAAGAGGCGTTGAAAAAAGTAAGAAACAAAGCCAATGATTTCAACAATCTTGATAGAATGCTGCTTGCGGCTTCTTTGGTTTTTATGCTTTTCTTTTTCTTCCCTACCGAGATGCACGAAAGGTATTCTTATCCTGCCATTTATTTTATTGCAGCCTGGAGTTTTAGGAACAGAAGGTATCTGCCTTATATCATTTTCAGCGGGGCATTCTTCCTGAATATGGAGAGGGTATTAACCTATCTGAAACTTGAAAATTATCTTATTGCGCCCTTCAGTATTTGGGTTGTTGCAGGGCTTTATTTCCTGCTAATTGTAATATTGTTTATTGAGATTTATAAGAAGCCAAAGCTGCTTAATTCGGAAATGCAATAGCCGCAACATTCACTTTTATATCTTTGCATTTGGCGGTTAAACCATTGATACAAGCCTCAAGCGTAGCACCCGTGGTAATTACGTCATCAACCAAAAGAATTTCTTTTCCGTGGAGTTTTTCCGGTGACAAGACCTCAAAAATATCAGCAACATTTTCGTAGCGGTTATATCTGCTTTTCTTTGTTTGTGTTTCTGTTTCTTTTTGTTTTTATTCAACATTATCTTCTACAAATAAAACATCTTCTTGTCCTTTGTTTTCCTCATCATCTCCACCACCACCGCTACCCCCTTATTACTGTTAAGAAATTGACTATTGTACAAATTTCGTTAGCAATTCTTCTTTCTAAAGGCTTTATATTTGTTACTCTTCTTTTTCAAAACATTTAGATATACTTAGCATAGATACTACTGTTTCAATAGACTTATTTTTTTTTTTTTTTTTTATATTGTAAATAATTTTAAAAATAGTTAAAAAAATTAATATTTTTTTGAAAGAATTGAAAATTATTTTATAAATTCTGCAAAAAATGATTTTTTATTATAAAAACCAAATATAATAATATTTTTTTTTTTTAAATATTAAATTTATATTAAAAATAAAATAATCTATTAATAATATCAAAAAATAACTATATTAAAATATTGAAGTACTTTAATATCTTATTTAAAAAAAGCCAATATTTGTTAGTCATTAGTTAATGTTTGGATTATTTCGATTGCATGGTACGTGAATTTTCGTCAATTAGCGTGGTCTCTACTTTCTTTCAATAAAAAATCTAAAAATTTAGAACTTATAATGAGTTTTGCAATATCTTACATACCATCTTTTAATAACATTTTCATTATCTTCGCTCCTAACTCCATTATTTTTTAATCATTATTATTCGCTTACATCATTTTCATTATTTTATCTAATATTTGGAATTACTTCAAAGCTTCTAATTAATTTTTAGTCGCCTTCATTTTTTAATTAATGTTAGAAATATAAACATAAATTTAATATTAAAAAAAAAAACAATAAATTTTAACTGATGGAATCAAACTCAAAAATGAATTTTTCTAAGATTTTATCATTTATACATATTTTCTAAAAACAATCAAATTAACTCTATAACAATTAAACATCTTTTGATTTGATTTTTACTGAGGCACTGATGGTTTCTAATCCATTCAAATCTTAAATTTATTAAAGGTATTTTTAATCACTATCAACTATTCTTGAAATTGCTAAATTGCAATGAGTCACAATCTAAATTTAATCACTTGTAATATTACTTATTTAATCTAAGTTTTTCTTCAAAATTTTCAAAAATACTACAATTCCTCCCTATTTTTTTGTTTAATGATTATTTTTTTTTTTTAAATAATTTTTCTATTTTAAAATATTAAGAAAAATAAATAAAGTTATAAACTTTTTTAATGACTTCATCAATCATATCATCAATTAAAATTAGTTGGCAAATTAAAGCTGTATTAAATTCTGCAAC
>JAPLCZ010000214.1 GCA_026391915.1 Bacteroidota bacterium
ATTCCTGTTACAATTTATAAATGGAACAAAAAGATATTGACAGAATAATTGAAATGGCTTGGGAAAACCGCACTCCTTTTGAAGCTATTAAAATTCAATTTGATTTTTCCGAAGCTGATGTTATTGCATTGATGCTTTTCAATGCTTTTTTTACGAATAAATTCAACACACAATCACATAAATATGATGAGCAAAACTTTTATTAATTTTTTTATTCTAATAGTTCTTATGAATCCAGCAACAACCAAATCCCAAACTCTGCAAACAGTTTCAAGTGTGGACTTGAAAAAATACTCTGGCAAATGGTATGAGATTGCTTCTTATCCGCAACGGTTTCAGAAAGGTTGCAACTGCACAACAGCTGAATATACTTTAAGTGAAAAAGGTTTTGTAATTGTTGAAAACAGATGCAACAAGGACAGCGTAAACGGCAAACAGTCCTACATCAAAGGGAAGGCTTTTGTTGAAGCAAATTCAGGCAATGCAAAATTAAAAGTGCAATTCTTTTGGCCCTTCACAGGAAAATACTGGATTATTGATTTGGCTGATGATTATAGTTATGCAGTAGTGAGCCATCCAAATAAAAAATATTTGTGGATTCTATCAAGAACTCCAAAGGTGAATGATACCATCTACCAACAAATTCTATCACGATTAAAAGAAAAAGATTTTGATTTATTAAAATTGAAAATCACTACTCAGATTTGAAAAATTTAAACTCTGTTACTGTATTTTGGTTACGCAGTAATTATATATCTTAAAAATTTATGGCATATGCTCTCTGATAAGGCTCAATCCTAATACACATCATGGTCATCAGTACTTTCTCTCTCTATGCGTAAATGCTTTGAAGGCTTTTTCTTTCTTCCTTTTGCTGTTCTAAAGTCCAGCTATCCGTTGCGAAAAGTCTCTGATTAAATGCTACATGACTTTCGGAATGCCTGCAAAAGCCCAAATCTATCTTCAAATAATTTCTCAAAAGTAGAGACATTCATTTCAGGCTTCACTTCTATAGTGCCATCCTTCTTAAGCTTTTGGATAAGGCTATGAGCACGCCAATGAGAGCATGATTGCTATTGCAAAGTCAGGAGAAATCCAAGCTGTAAACCCAGCAGGGATGAGGGGCAACAGCAATTTAGCATTGCCATCTCCAGAGAAGATTTGGCGAATATTGTAGGCACCGCCACAGAATCTTTAATAAGAACCCTTAGTGATTTTAAAGGAGAAAAACTAATTGAAATTAAAGACGGAAAAATCACTTTAATTAATGAAGAAAAATTGAAAGGGGTGAGGAATTAAATGATAGAAAATTAGGAATACCTATTTATTGGTTTTAATCTCTTCTATCAAAACTTTTAGTATATCCTTATCAATCGTATCAAATTCTGATTTGTCATAAATACTAAGAAGATAAACTTCTGCGTCTGGCAGCACCACATAAGTAATTATTCTTCCTCCTCCACTCTTCCCCTTTACTCTTAATAGCAATTCTTATTTTGTAGGTATTATTTCCTAAATCAATTCCAAGTCTTGGATTGTTGGATAAACTCTCCCCAATAGCTATTAACTCTTCCTTTATAGAAGGATATTTTTTGACCAATCTCTTGGCTTCCCTCTTAAAAAGAGGAGTGGGAATTATACTAAATTTCATTAATGAAATCAGAGAGGGATTGTTTTTCTATTTTCCCTTTTTTCATTTTATCAACCTCTGAAAATGCTTGTTTGAGGTCTGATTTTATTTTAAATAATTGCTCATACTTATTAATTGTATGAATAATTTTCTCCCACTCATTAAAGGGTATTTGCACCGCCTGAGTTTGACCTTGTGCATTATTGAGATATTGTATTGAGAGTTTCATTTCACAAAGTTATTAAACAAAATCTGATTCCTGATTTTTTATTACCCCACAAACTTCTGAGCTTTAAAATTCTCCCCCTAATACACATCATGGTCATCCGTACTTTCTCTTTCTATGCGTAAGTGTTGTGCAAGGCTTTTTCCCTCTTCGTTTTGTTGTTCCAAAGTCCAGCTATCCGTGGCAGAAGTTTCCAACCATATACTCCCAGATTTGCGGAACACCTGCACATAAAGCCCAAACCTATCCTCAAATAATTTCTCAAAAGTGGAGACATTCATCTCAGCTTTCACTTCAATAGTGCCATCTTTTTTTAGTTTTTGGATTAGCCCTAAGCGGGTAGAACTATCAATCATTTTATTTTTTGCTGTACCCTTACCCGCCACATGCGGCTCTCTGAAAAATTCAATTTTTAAATACGGGAATATTCCATTGAATTGTTTTTGAACACTCTCAATTGGTAACAAATTTTCTATTTTTAAACGATGCATTTTTATCCCTCACTTTTTTATGGTAGCAAAATTATAGAGGCGTGCTATCCTGCAAAATGATTTACGTCATGTTGAGTTATGATTAAAAAAACTTAAGCACTCCCCTACCCCATCACCTCCCGCAGCACTTCCACAGATTTTACGCCGCCAAAAACAGGAAGGTGCAGACTGTAATACTCCAGCATTTTATCCAATAAATAGGCGCGCCCTGCTTTATCAATTTGCAGGGAGGATAGGTGCTCAAAATCGGTTTGTATAAGTGCAGATAACTGGGCAGAATAGGGTAAGGGGATGCTGATATTTTCCGGCAAATCTGCCTGTACAAATCCGCCCTCTTGCATATTAAAAATATTTGCTCTTTCTAAGAAATTATCTTGCGGATAAAAGCCCAAAAAGCGGGAATAATGTATCAAAAAAAACAGCGGAACTAAGCCCGCTTTGTTCTCTTTTTCATCCAAATAACGGATAATGTTCTCCAAGAAAAGATAAAGGTTTTCGTTTGGCTCTTGCTCTTTAATGGTGCGGTTGATAATCTCAGAAATAAAGAGGGCAATGCCGCTTTTAGCCAAATCAAAATGCAGGTGCTTTAGAGTGATGAAAGGCTTAGCTTCTTTGATGCGCTGAATCTCCGCGCCTGGTTTATTATACGCCACCAAATCAAGCACAGAAAGCGGTAGTAAGAGGGATGGTTTAATAGCAGCCTTTGGTGCATGGATGCCATTGATAATATAGGTTTGCATCCCTAGATTTTTAGTGAAAATTTTAGAGATAATACTGCTCTCAGAGTACTTTGTATTGCGGATAATAATCCCCTGAGTTTTCAGCAGCATTTAGTTGCGCACTATCAAGATTTTTGTCACCATGGATTTGCTGCCATCATCATTGGCAAGGAAAACCAAATACACCCCAGAGTTGGCTTTTCTTCCAGAGAAATCACGCCCATTCCAAGTAGCAGTGCCGCCTTGCGAGGTAGTTTCATAAACTATATTCCCAGTGATGTCTGTAATCTTAACATTGGTTTTTGTAATCAATCCTTTGATGTAAATATCGCCATCATAATCCGGTTTTACGGGGTTAGGGTAGGCATATACATCCCCGAATTCTTCGGTAGGTTCTGTGGCGTTTGTCATGTAAGAAACCACACCCAAATCAGTACCCATAAATACCTCTCCCGTTTGCCCATTGATGCCAATGTTTTTTACATTATCAGTTGGTAGGGGGCTGTTTTTAGTAGTAAAATAATTCAGGATTTTTGTGCCATCTGGGTTGGTAACCCATACGCCTTTTTTGGTACCAATCCATTTGCGGTTGCCGCCATCTACTGCAATGCAATTTACCAATTGGGCAGCCAAAAGATAACCTGATTCTTTGCCATTCTCTACCCAAGGTAATTGGGCGTCAAAGTTTTTATTAATGAAAACTGAGGAAGGGTCATACACCACCGCCACGCCGCTATTTGTGCCAATCCAAATCTGCCCTTCTTTATCTTTTACCACACAATTAGCAACGCGGTCAGGCAAATTCCCGAAGCCTTTGCCGGTATTAAATTCTTTCACTTTATCGTCATTCATATCTGCTAAAGTGCCTTTATGGTTATAGACAACTACGCCTCCTGTAAAGGGTCGTGTTCCCCATATTTGGTTGAAATCATCTGTGGCAATTTGAATAACATCTTTGCCAGAACCCGCATTGTATGCGTAAAATTTTCCTTTGGTATCCCTCACTACAATAGGTGTGGTGGAGAAAGAATTTGCTATCCAAAGATTATTGTCTTTATCAAAACTTAACCCTGCAACTTTAATGGGAGATTTACAACTATCACATTGGTAAGCGCGGAGTCCGCTGTTGGTTCTGTTATAAATATTCAGCACTTGGTTATTGTCAAATTCCAAAATTCCATAGCCAAAAGAGCTTAGCCATTTATGTCCGTTTCGGGGGTCAATAGCAATGTCATACACATCCTGAAAAAGAGGAAGGTGTTTGGTAAAAAAGTTCTTGCTTGTCCAGGTGCCATTAGAGAAAATGGACACCCCGTCATTGCAATAATAAGGGTCAATGTGCAAATCAAAACCACCTGAGGTAATCCATGTTTCATCTTTGTACCACGCCATCTTTGCATTCTTGGCTGACCATGGCCCATTGGGTTTTATAAATGCTTGATAACCGTCCTTGATAGCCAATAATACACCATATAAATTCACCCCCGCCCATATATAATCTTCCCTATCAATAATAGCATTATTCACACTCCCAATGTTGTAAACAAATTTTGTTAGATCAGGGCTGATGACGGCAATAGAACTATCCGTGGTTACTGCCATTTTATTATGCGCCACATCCAGATAAGTAATAAATCTTGAGGGGGAGGACTTCCCCGGTTCACTATAGATAGTCCATGTTTTCCCATCAAAATACTTTAAGGATTGCCCTTTAAAACCCACCCAAAGTTTGTTGGCAAATGAGTCAGCCACAGAACAAGTAACGGCACTGCTTAAATGCCAGTTTCTGTAATCAGCCCAGTATTCAATTTTAGAAAAAGGTGCAGAGATAAGCCCCTTATTAGTGGCGGCATAAATGGAATCTTTTGAGAAAGCAATATCACTAATCATGAGTTGGCTTCCTGCAAAAGAAGTCCCATCTGGGCCAATATCTGTAAAGGTTTCTGCTACTTCTTTTTTCTCCATATCATATTTTACAATACCAAAGGTGGTGGAGATAAAACAGTATTTATCATAGAAATCAAAGTTGTTAATTTGCTTAACCCCAAGGATACTTTTGGCATTCATAATATCAGGGATGTTATACACTTTGTGGTTTTGCATCACATCAATATTAGAACTTTCGTAAGCAATAAAAAGCTGGTCGTATTTAGCGCTGTATTTCATTTTGCGCACCTGCACTTCTGCCAGCCCGTTTTTGCGTGAGAGAGGATAGGCAGCATGATAGGCTTTGATGTAATAAAACACTCCGGTAGCAGTACCTACATAAATGGTATCACCCACCTCGGCGGTGCAAGTGCCATTGCTATAATCCAGATGGCTAAGCCATTGCCCAACCATTATTTGTTTATCCTGAGAAAAGATATTGGTGGCAGAGGCAAGTATTAAAAAGAGTAGAATTATTTTTTTCATGGTAATGGTGTTGCAAAAATACTTTGCTTTAACGGTAAACTATTTTGTTTATTGTAATATGATAAAATTTATCTTTGCCCATCAATAAAAAATCATAACCCAAACCATGAAAAAGATTTTATTTTTAGCTGCCGCCCTTATTGTGATGATGGCTTGCAACAACACTAATCCTAACCAAAAACTACAGGATGAAGTGGAGAACTACCTCAAAAAATATAATGAGGAGTACCAAAAATTAAGCACTATCAGCAGTGAAGCGCAGTGGGCACTCAACACAAAAATTGTTGATGGAGACTCTACTAATGAACTTGCAGCCCGCAAATCTGATGAGGCAATGGCGGTGTACACAGGTAGTAAAGAGAACATTGCAACCTCTCAAAAATATCTTAAAGAAAAGGACAAACTTACCGACTTGCAGGTAAGGCAGCTTGAGAAAATATTACGCATGGCTGCTAATAATCCGCAGACTTTAAAAGATAAAGTTAAGGCACGTATTGAAGCTGAAAACAAACAAACCAAAACCCTTTTTGGTTTTAAATTCAGGATTGATGGCAATGTAGTAACCACCAATAAAATTGATTCAATTCTTGGTGCATCAGATAATTTAAAAATAAGATTGCAGGCATGGGAATCAAGTAAAGAAGTAGGGAAAGATTTGAAAGCTGGCTTGAAGAATTTACAGAAACTACGCAATGAAACGGTGCAGGGTTTAGGCTATCATGATTACTTTGCTTACCAAGTTTCTGAGTACGGAATGACCACCGAAGAAATGATGACCCTCAACAAAAAATTTATTGCTGAGATATGGCCACTCTTCCGTGAGTTGCACACCTATGCCCGCTATACTTTAGCTAAAGAATATGGTGTAAAAGAGGTGCCTGATTACCTCCCTGCGCATTGGCTCACCAACCGTTGGGGGCAAGACTGGAGTTCTATGATTGATGTGAAAGGATTGAATTTAGACAGCATCATAGGCACGCATACCGCAGAATGGGTGGTGAAGACGGGAGAGGATTTTTATAAGAGCCTTGGCTTTTCTGCATTACCCAAAACCTTCTGGGAAAAGTCATCTTTATACCCCGTGCCCAAGGGTGCCTCTTACCAAAAAAATAACCACGCAAGTGCATGGCACATGGATTTAAATAATGATGTGCGCAGCCTCATGAGTGTGGAGCCAAACCAAGAGTGGTATGAAACTGTAAACCATGAGTTGGGGCATATTTATTATTACCAAACTTACTCCAATAAAGATGTACCCTACCTTATGCGTGAGGGCGCTAATCGCGCTTACCATGAGGCTTTTGGAACCATGATTGGGTTGGCTGCTATGCAAAAACCTTTTCTTGCCAATAACGGATTATTGCCCAAAGATGCTAAGACGGATGAGATGCAAACCTTGCTAAAACAGGCAATGCAGTTTATTGTTTTTATCCCTTTTTCTGCGGGTACTATGACCCATTTTGAACACGACCTCTATGCCCAAAACTTATCACCAGAAAAATACAATGAAGCATGGTGGAGTTATGCCAAAAAATACCAGGGGATTGAGCCTCCCTCCAAGCGTGGAGAGGAGTATTGTGATGCTGCAAGTAAGACCCATATTAATGATGATGCTGCACAATATTATGATTATGCTATGAGTTTTATTTTATTGTTTCAAGTGCATGATCACATAGCAAAGAAAATCTTGAAACAAGACCCACACAATACTCTTTATTATGGCAATAAAGAAGTAGGGAATTTCCTTAGAGATATTATGTATTGGGGAGGTGCTAAAGACTGGCGTACTGTGCTAAAAGAAAAAACAGGAAGTGACCTCTCAGCCAAACCAATGCTTGAATACTTCAACCCATTGATGGCTTACCTAAAAGAACAAAACAAAGGAAGAAAATATACTTTGGCAGAGAAGCCTGAGTAAGAAGCCAAGACCCCCAATCCCGAAACTTCGGGACTTTAACCTTATCAGAAATTAGTAGTAATTATTAAAATGCCTCAACCCCAAAACCCAAATAAAGCAACATCGGAGAACTATCCCCCTCTTTTGAGGGGGTGAAGGGGGAGGAATAAAACGGTTGAAACATGATTAACCTGATTCAACCGTCATGCTGAACTCGTTTCAGCATCTCACCTTTTGTCTGAACCATGATTATTTCCTCGTATTTTATATTGTAAAGGAATGCATGAGTCACTTCGTTTGTTTCTACCCACTACCCATTTAGCACAAAGTAGGCAGAACCCCCGAATCAAGTTCGGGGCAGGCTTTGATTAAAGGAATTACATGATTCACATGAAAACCAATTTTTATATGGGTTAATGAGATTTTATTTTGCAATTAAAAAAATCATGTTATCTTGCGCCTTCTTTATTACTATATATGATTCGTATTTTCTACAGCGGACAGCGGACAGCGGACAGCGGACAGCGGACAGCGGACAGCGGACAGCGGACAGCGGACAGCGGACAGCGGACAATTCGCCCCACTATATAGTAGTGTTACTAAACTTGGTTTAGGATTTTACCCCCATTACATTTTTAATTATTTAGCTCACGAAGGTGGGAAGGATGCTGACGTGGCTGGGAATTGTGTTGACGTGACTAGGAATCCTTGTGACGTTAGTGGGATTTGTGTTGACATGACTGGGAAAGGGAGTGACATGGGTTGGTGTTATGGTGACATCAATGGAAGAGGTAGTGACGCGTCTGGAAACCGAGGTGACGTGAGTGGGAAGGGGTTTGACGGGAGTGGAAGGGCATGTGACTTGGCTGGAAGTAGTGTTGACGTGAGTGGGAATGGTGTTGATACTATTTCTGAAATTATATCCTTTTGTCACTTTTTGCTTGAACAAAAAGTAACCAAAAATTCAAGACAAAAAAATGCTGCCGCGCTAAAGCCATTGCGCACCCCCGCTTTTTTGTCAACCCTACGCACCTGCACGGCACAACCCTTATCTGACTAGAACCTTATTAAAAACAATTTATAAAAATGGATAGTAGAGAAAGAAGTAAGATGGATTCTTACGCAAGGATACAGAATGTGAATGCTACACATCCTGCGGATATTACTGAGATTGCAGTGCCCGGGTATCCTTTTGAGAAAACAAATTTTGATAATGCTGTATCTGCGCTGAAGGCGGATTTTTTGGTGCAAGGTACGCCTGGTGGTAGTGCTGAGGCAAGTGCCTTAGCATTGCTACTGATGGGAAAAACGGTGGTAAAATATGCTAAAAGGGGAGCTGTGAAGGCACGCCAAATTGGCAATACAGGGCTTGCAGAGGGATTGGGAATTCCCTTAACAGATATTACTAAGGCTACAAAAGCGGGTGCTATAACAGTTGCAAAGAATATTCGGAAACTGTTAAATGATAATTTAGCTACACTTACTAATATTATTGCTGCAAATATTACTGAGATTGATAACACTATAACTGCTTATGATAACATTAAAGATAAACCTACGGAAGTGCAACAGGTTAGGAAAGCAGATGGTACTGATTTGCTGGAAGCGCAGTTTGTAATTGCTGACTTAGCTGCCAACAATATGTTGGATTTGTTGGAGAGTTATTATGAGGATACTCCTAAACAGGCATTGGTAAATGAAATGGAACTTGCAAAGCAGCTTATTACTACAGGGGTAAGGCATACTAAAGTGCAGTTTACTGTATTGGCAAATGAAAATAATGAGCCTTTGGAGAATGCCACGGCATTAGATATTAGTAATGGTAAGGTTTATCATGCTAATATGGATGGGGTGATTACTATTGAAAAACATAAACCAGGTAAGTTCCATTTTACAGTGGCTTGCGTTGGTAAAACCTCTAAAGATGTGATTGTGGATGTGAAGAGAGGGATGAATAATGAGGTGGGGGTGCGGTTGGTGTAGGGGGGAGGTTACAAATTACTGATATGAAAAAAATAATTCTAATCTTATTAGTCCCTTTATTAGGATTAATTAATTCTTGTAAAAAAGATAGTACTACAACAACCCCTGTTACGCAAGTAACAGGATTATCCTATGATTCTACACTTTCTAACACTGTAGGGTTTGCATCTGTACCTTCATCTGGCGGGAAACTACCGTCTTCCTTTGATTTTTCTGCTGATATGCCTCCAATAGGGAATCAGGGAAATCAAGGCTCTTGCGTGGGTTGGGCAATAGGGTATGCTTTAAAAAGCTATCAGGAAATGAAGGAAAATAAATATAGCAAATATGATAACTCTAATTTAATGAGTGCTGCCTATATCTATAACCAAGCAAAAATAAGTTCTGATTGTAATTCAGGGATGTATTTGCCAAGGGCTTTAGATTTATTGGTTAATGAGGGAGTTTGTAGTTTAAATGATTTTGGTTATGACCAAACGGATTGCAGTAAGCAGCCATCATCTAATAATAAAAAAAGCGCTAAGGTTAACAGAGTTAAAAATTTTGGAGCAGTAAAAAAGAATATGAGTGATATTAAGACTTATATAAGTACTGGAATTCCTGTAGTTTTTGGTGCTACAATAGACCAAGACTTTAATGATGCTAAGACTATAGGAAGCGGTGATTTTATTTGGAAAAGTAATACTTCTAAAAAATTAGGAGGTCATGCCTTGATAATTGTTGGTTATGATGATAACTTAAATGCTGTTAAAGTTCAAAATTCTTGGGGGACAATTTGGGGAAATAAAGGTTATGCTTGTATTGATTATTCTTGGTTATTGTCACAGGCATACGAATTTTATGTAACAGAAGATGGTAATTTTAGTGAGGCTGGTTTTAGTGTAAGTGGTAATAGTCCTCAAGACGTGAAAGTAAACACTACGCAAACTTTTAATGTAACTATTACCAATACAAGTACACAACAATTAAGCGTAACAGATTTAACTATTAATACAAATAATACAGATGTTTATTATTTTACAAATACAAGCCAAACAAAATCTTTTACTATAAGCGCGGGGGGTAAGACTGACATTTCTCTCTCCTTTTCCCCAAAAACTGAACAGACATATACTTGTACCTTGATTGTTTCTACAAATTCCACGGCAGGAGATAAATCATTAGAACTTTCAGGGAATGGGGTGAATACAATCACAACTGGTGACTCTTTTGTAGATGCAAGAGATAACAAAATTTACAAAATTGCCAAGATTGGCACACAGATTTGGATGGCAGAAAATCTAGAATATAAATCAGGTGATGTATCCATATTTAAAGGGATTTATTATTATGATTTTGCAGATGCAAAAAAAGTAGCACCCAAAGGCTGGCATTTACCCAGTGATGCAGAGTGGAAAAAATTAGAATTATATTTAGGCATGAGTCAGTCTGATGCAGACTATGAGGGTTACTGGAGAGGTAATGATCAGGGAAAAAAAATGCAGGTTGGGGGTTCAAGTGGACTGAACCTTAATTTAACAGGATTTACAAGAATAGGAAATACATATACTGAGATGGATGGTTATAACGGATATTTTTGGAGTTCTACAGTTAAAGATTATAATACGACCTCCGGATTTGCAAATGTCTATTCCCGTACGGTGCAACTATCCAACCCCCAAGTTGAAAGAGGTTATGCGGATACCTATCAGTATAAACTTGCTATAAGGTGTGTTAAGGATTAGTTAGTAAATAAATTGCTATTAAAAGGGAGGATGAAACTAAGTCTCAAATTCTGTACTTTATTAATTGCTTTATTGTGCTTGAAAATATCAAATGCACAATCCCTTACATATACTGACCTTGTTAATCTACAAAAAAGCGATATTGATAAGGCAAAGGGATTTTGTATTTATAAGGGGTTTAATTGGTATTCATCAGAGAAGAATAATGGAGTCCTTGAATACAATGGTTATGAAGTTAATTATGATAGAGTTATTTGGAATCATAATTCAGAATACATATATTACCTTTCTAGACCAAGTTATGAGAATGCTATTTTCTATTATACAAATGAGAGTACGTTTTCAAGAATTGAATTTGAAGCCAAAGGTAAATTAAAAAAGGATGAATCGGGTACTGCAACAAATAGGATTTATTCTTCTTACACTGGACAGAACCTAGAAATTACTTTTAATGCTTATAAGGTTAAAGATAATTATTCTCAAAAAATAGTCTATTTAATTTGTGTTAATTCTCCTGATGTAAAAAAAATAATTAGCCAATTATGTAGCAACTGTAAGGGAAAAGGTCAAGTAATTGAACATGAAAAATGCACTTATTGCAATGGAGATGGGAAAGAGAATTGTGACCAATGTAGCGGGAACGGTAAAACATATTGCGGTTATTGTAAAGAAGGTAAAATACAATGTAATAGTTGTTATGGAAAAGGGGACTATCAATGCAATGTTTGTTATGGACAAGGTAAATTTCAATGTTCTCAATGTTATGGACAAGGTAAATTTAGTTGCAATGATTGTTATGGTAAAGGTGAATTAACTTGCAATAAATGTGATGGGACAGGTCAAGTAGGCGAGGTGGGTCAATATACTGGTAAAACTTATTATCACCTTTGTCAAACTTGTACTGGTAGAGGAAAAGCAGCATGTAGGAATTGTAGGGGAGAAGGCATCCTTAAATGTGAGAATTGCAAAGGTAAAGGGACGCTTAAATGCGAAAATTGCTCAGCAAAAGGGACATTAACATGTTCAACATGTTCTGGTAAAGGAAAAATAACTTGTCAAAACTGTAATGGAAATTATTCTACAATTTGCTCAAAATGTAGTGGAACTGGGAATACTGATTTAGTATGTTCGCACTGTGATGGCAAGGGAATTTCAAATGAAGAGATTAAGAAAGTTTGTTCTGTATGTAATGGAAGCAAGTTAATCAATAGCACCAAATGAAACTCAATCTCAAATTATACTTTTTATTAATTGTAGTATTTTGTTGCAAAATAGTAACAGCTCAAACCTTAAGTCTAAATGACCTTATTAATCTCCAAAAAAGTGATTATAATAAAGCTAAAGGGTTCTTTCAATACAAAGGATTTAGTAGCAATGGTTCAAAAATAAATGACCAGGATGCTGTAGTTAAGGATAATTATCAATTAACATATAATTGGTATTGTTGGAGTTATAGACCATTTAATATATGGTATATTTATAAAATTGGATATGAGAATGTATTAGTTTATACAGTTAATGAAACAGATTATTATGCACTTGAGAATAGTGTTAAAAGTCAATATAAAAAACAGGAATCAACATCTTGTGGTAGAGAATCAGGCAATTGTTACCGAGGCTTCTAAATTGAATTAGTATTCAACAAGTCTAAGACTGGAGGTGCAGTTTGGATTTATGATTACAATGATATTGCAAAACACATTAGCAGTTTATGTTTTAATTGTAAAGGCAAGGGCACTATTAAAGACCACGAAAAATGTACTCATTGTGATGGTGATGGTAAGTTTAATTGTGGTGATTGTGATGGCAAAGGGAAAATTATCTGTAAAAAATGTAAGGATGGAGTTACGGAATGTCTAACATGCAATGGAAAGGGTAAAAGTGAATGCAGGGAATGCAATACTACTGGTAAAGCAAAATGCAGAGAATGTAATGGAACAATAGATTATGCCTGCCCAAATTGCAATGGCAAAGGAAAGCATACTTGTAGAAATTGCAAATATGGATATGTACAACAGAGTGGAAACCCATACGGGGTAAAGTGTACTGTTTGTGATGGAAATTATAATGAGGTTAATTGTGAAAAGTGCAGAGGTGTAGGTAAAATTACTTGCAATACTTGTAGAGGTACTGGCACAACAACATGTGAAAATTGCAAAGGCAAGGGCGAATTTATTTGTTGGGACTGCGAAGGCAAAGGAAAATATACTTGCAGAACCTGCAATGGTACTTTTTCAAAAGAATGCACAAAATGCAATTCCACTGGGAAATCAACGGATGATTGTCCCTACTGTGGTGGTAAGGGTACTACTGATATAGAGATTGATGTAACCTGCCCTGCATGTAATGGAACTAAACTAAGACAATAAATATTTAAATATATGGAAACCCAAGAAAACCAAATTTCTGCAAAATCAAAGCGCAAAAGCAAAAAACTTTTGTTTGTATTAATACTAATGGCAGCCTTAGCGGGCGGTGGCTATTGGTTCTTTATTAAAGACGGTTTTTCTTCAAAACCTTCATTAAATTTATTCCCATATCAGGCAGGTGATAAATGGGGCTATATAGATAAAAAAGGTAAAATAATTATTAATCCTCAGTTTAATTATGCTACGCTATTTTATGATGGCGCTGCTTTGGTAGTGTCATCTGATAGTAAAATAGGGTATATAGGGGAGGATGGTAAATACCTTATAAATGCTACTTATAAAAATGCTTTGCCCTTTTCAGAAGGATTAGCTTGTGTAGTAACGGAAAATGGTAAACCACAGTATATTGATAAAAAGGGTAATGTTAAATTTACATTGGGGGAAGGAGACAGATGCGGTTCATTTTATGAAGGACTTGCGGCAGTTAGAGTTAAGGATAAGTGGGGTTTTATGGATAAACAGGGTAATATGAAGATTAACCCTCAGTTTGATTATTATAAATCTTTTTGCAATGGATTAGCCCCTGTAGCAATTATGAATAAGGATAAGGGAAACTACATGTGGGGTTACATAAATAAAAAAGGGGAGTTAGCAATCAATCATCAATTTAATAGAGCTGAGGGTTTCTCAGAAGATTTAGCATTGGTTTATGATGGTAAAAAGTATGGCTATATTGATAAAGATGGCAAATATGTTATCAATCCTCAATTTGATGAAGCTGGTGATTTTAAAAATGGCTTAGCCAAAATATCACAAGGTTCAATGACAGGATTTATTGACAAAACTGGTAAGATTGTTATCAATCCTCAGTTTGCAGGTGCACTCAATTTCTCTGTTGATAATGCAACAGCTTTAGTTTTTAGTTCTGATAAAAAATGTGGCTACATTGATAAAGAAGGAAAATATAAAATTAACCCTCAATTTGAGGATGGTTCAAACTTTTATGGAGATGTAGCGTTTATCAGAACTGGTGATAAATGGGGTATTATAGACAATGAAGGTAAATTTATAGTAAATCCACAATATGATAGAATAAATTGTGACGTTGATAATTTTAGAAATTTATCAGTTGAATCAGATTATTTTGATATAAATGGTGTAGTAAATAATTTTTTAAATAATACAGATGCTAATAGTTTTAGGGGGTTTAATATCAGTAGTACATATAGCCAAGTTGAAAAGAAATTAAATACTGACGTTAATAAACAGGATATAAAAGATTCTGTGAATCCAATACAAACAAATCAATACTCAAACTCCATATCATGTTATGTAAATGAAGAGTTAACTAAAGAAGCAAGTGTGAGGCGTGTGGAAGTTTACTTTGAGAGTTTGATTTCTGGACAGAAACCTGTTTATGCCCAAGTTCGCAAACATGACTATTGGAAAGGCGATTATTATGTGCAGGAGATAGACCATTATGAAGATGTATTTAATAAAGATGCCCATATAAAAGAAGCCTCCTTTGAATTTGAATTTTCAGGTAAAGCCAATGATAAAAAGGAATTAATATGGGAGGCCTTAGGTGAGGCTATTGCAAATAAGCTTCAAGTAAAGAATAAACCTGATTTCAAATCTGATAGAATTGAAATGCAAAACGATGTGATAGGTGTGGAGATATACAAAAGCAGTAATAAGATTAGATTTGGCTTTTTGAAATATAATGAGCAAAAAATGGAAGCTAAAGAGGAGAAGAAGGAAGAAAAAATTGAACCTATTGGTAGACCTTAAATTGTAAATACAATTATGAAATTGCTTTTAATTCTATGTATTTGGCTTACGCTTTCTCTAAATGGTTATTCCCAAAGTAATCGTGACCTTTCTACTTTTGAACTTTTGAGAAGAGGTTTAGAAAGTAGCAATATGAGCCTAACAAAGTCAAATGATGATGTTTACATTAGGTTTAAAAAACAGATTGTAATGCAAACAAGTAAAAAGCCTCTATATGATGAAGCAATAGACGTTTAAATGAAAATAATGGGGAGAGATTAAGAATGGAGTGCGGTAAGTATAAAGATTTTATAAATGGAAAGGGAAAAACAGTTAACAGTATTAACACGGATGAGTATATAGAAGTTGACCCAAATATATATAAAAGAGGGAAGGTTAGTTGGACAAATTATCTATTTGCTGATTTACCACTTGCTGCTGACCTAGCAATACTTACTAAATTACAACTGGATATAAAGAATGTAGAATACGAGACAGTTAAATATCTCTTTAGTCAAATAAACACACAGGATTTTGAGTTTGATAATTTCATACCAATAGTAAGTATTGCAAAGCCAAATGTATTACAAGGTGAAAAGTTTGAAGCATATATTTCTTTAGGGGCATATAATACAAAGGATAATCATAGCATTTCGGTTGGTGGTCGTACTTTAATTGTTAATAAGGGTAGAGCAAAATTTGAAGAGGTTGCAAATGGAAAGGGTGAGAAAAAGTATGAAGGAAGCATTATTGTAATAAACCCTGTTACGGGCAAAGAGATAAATTATCCTTTTAAAATTTCCTATAATGTATTATAGTCCCCAAGCTGTACAGATTTAATTAACCCTGTCCTTTTTGCTTTCCCGAAGTGTCGGGGCGGGCTATTCCTCGCAAAGACATCCTCCCCCTTCACCCCCAATGTCATTTAGTTAAGGGAAGCGCACACTTCGCCAAACTCAGTGTGACAAAGGTCGCAACCTCTTTTTGTCACCCTAAGTTTGGCGAAGGATGGGTGGAAAAGAGTGAAAAATTCTTAACTAAACGACATCCCCCTAGCCCCATTGAAAAAAGGGGGAATGAGGAATCATATGTCACCTCCTGAAAAAAAGTTGACTTATATAAAGTCAACACATAAAAAATGACAATTACCACAATCTCCCAAAGAATATAATTGGTCATCTGCAAGATTTTATAATAGATTTGAAGATGAATATAGAATACTTACACATTTCAAAAACAGGTTTGGGAGATAGAGAGCAAAATGCTGATTGGGAAATGGTAACTGGTGTTTGGTGTACCCCCATCCGTAAAAGATTAATGAAAAAAACTACAACCCTCCTTGCCGTATTTTTTTACTGCATCACCTCACTTTTTGCTGTTGGTGACCTCCACCTAAAATATAATTGGGAGGCGAAGCCAGTTCCTACTATTCTCACTGAAAATGAAAAGAAAGAACCCTCTGTTATCATACTGGATAACCGCTTTTTTGAGTATGTGTTGAATGATGAAGGCAACCTCGACCGCTATGTTATCAAGCATAAAATTATTAAAATTAATGAGGCGAAATCAGTGGAGGAATACAACAAAATTTACATCCCCATGTATGGGCTAAAAGAGAAGGTGAATGTGAAAGCAAGAACCATAAATGCTGATGGAAAAATAAGAGAATTAAAGGATGAGGACTTCAAAGAAATAGAAGATAATGATGGTGGCGAAAAGTATTTAGCTGCTGCTGTGGATGGCTTAGAAGTAGGCAGCGAGGTGGAATATTTCTACATATTAAAAACCAATACCAATCCCTTTGGAACAGAGTATTATCAGCAAAGTGTTTTTACCCGAAAGGCAAATTTCAAAATCATTTCTCCTGAGAATTTATTGTTTGAAGCCAAGGGATACAATGGAATTCCTGAAACCAAAAACACCGCTGATGACAGCGCCAAAATCATTGAGACTTCCATAGAAAATATCCCTGTGGTGGATAATGAAAGTTATGCCTTCCGCACCGGCAGCCTAATGAGGATTGAGTATAAAATTTCTTTCAATACTAATAACCCAATGCGGGGTAAACTATATACTTGGCAGGATGCAGCAGATAAGTATGTGCAACTCTACTACACCTTTGATAAGGATAGCCGCACTGTGGCAAAAACTATTATTAAAAAGGCAGGATTAAAAAAGGGGGATACCCGTGAAAAGGTTCGCAAATTAGAGGCTTGGCTTAAAACAAATATTGCCATCAGCAAAGAGATGGATGATAAAGAAATTCCACTTAGTATTGCCCTTAGGAACAAAGTTGCTTCTGATGCTATGGTGCTGAAAATGTATTTGGTAACACTTGGCAAATTGGAAATTCAAACTGAGATTGCTGCCACCACCAACCGAAGTGACAGGCGTTTTGACCCCGACTTCCAAACATGGAATTACCTTGGTGAAAACTTTATTTACATCCCCGAAATAAAACAATTTATTGTGCCGGGAGATGCCGCAAGCCGCATGGGGATTATCCCGTTTGGTTACATAAATAATGACGCAATTTTTATGAGGGCAGTAGTAAGTGGGAATGATTTTGTGGGGCAATATTCCATTGGTAAAATTCCACCAACTACTAAAGAAGAGAATACAGAATTAGAAGAAACAGAAGTTTCTTTTGATGCTAAGATGAGGAGTACCACCACAAAAGTTAAATACTCTCTCACTGGGTATCTGGCGTTTTATTACCGCCCCGTTTATTATTCTTTAAATGATGAAAAGAAAAGCCAGATTGCTAATGATTTGCTCAAACGCATTGCGGATGATGGCAAGGTAACCAATATCAAAACATGGAATTACAACATCAATTCAGAGGACATTTATAAACCTTTTATTTTGGAGGGGGATGTAGCAAGCAATTCCATTATTGAAAAGGCAGATGAAAAAACAATTTTTAAAATCGGGCTTTTGTTGGGTGCGCAATCAGAGATGTATCAGGATAAACCACGCAAACTGGATTTGGAAATGAATTTCCCGCACTCCTATCACCGCATTATAAAAGTAAATATACCAGAGGGCTACACTGCCAAAAATCTGGAAGGATTAAATATGAATTTCTCTTACGCAGAAGCCGGAAAAACAGAGGCTGCTTTTACCTCAAACTATAATTTGAGTGGCAACCTACTCACCGTGGATGTTATTGAATATTATAACCAACCCACTTATCCCGCGTCCTCTTATAATGAATTTAGAAAGGTGATTAATGCGGCGGCAGACTTCAATAAACTAACGGTAGTGTTAGAGAAAAAATAGGCGTAAAATTGCAGCAGAAATAAAGAAATGGCAAACCTAACAGACAGAAATTTTTGGGCTAATTACTGGAAGAACCACGCTTACCAAAAGGTAGGGAATGAGGTTTTTTATTCTCCTTTAATAAGAACTCAAAACGGAGAGAGTAAAAAATTTATAGAGTTGGGTGGTTTCCCAGGATATGGTTGTGTTTACTTTAAAAAAGAATTAGGATATGAGGTTTCTATCTTTGATTTTTACATTGATAAAACTATTGTAAATAAAGTGGAAGAAGTGAATGGGTTGCCTATAGGAACCATAGAATGTATAGAAGGAGATTTGTTTGCTTACACTGCAAAGTCTGAATATGATTTTGTGATTTCTTTGGGTTTGATAGAGCATTTTGATGACACTAAAGACATTATAGCACGCCACCTTAGTTTTATGAAAGAAGATGGAGAACTCCTCATCATGTTACCCAATTTCCGTGGGCTGAATGGTTGGGTGCAAAGAACTTTTG
>JAPLCZ010000272.1 GCA_026391915.1 Bacteroidota bacterium
TGCACACGCTTAAACAATAAAAAATTATAAACTCAAATAAAACTTTAAACAAAACAAATCAATTATGTTATCTACAATCTTACTTGAAGCAGGCAATCTTGGATTAGGCTATGGTGTTGCAGCATTAGGTGCTGGCTTTGCAGCCTTAGGCGCTGGTGTTGGTATCGGCAGAATCGGTGGAAGTGCTCTTGAATCAATTGCACGTCAACCAGAAGCATTATCAGACATTCGTGCTAATATGATTCTTACCGCTGCACTTGTGGAAGGTGCTGCCTTCTTTGCAATGGTGGTTGGCCTTCTAGTTGTGTTCAAGTCATAATTAAGAAGGAAAAGAAACATCCAGCCTGAATGTACATTTCGGGCTGGTGTTTTTTAGCCTAAACAATTGGTTTCAACTAACAAAAAAACAAATTCATGGAATTAGTAAAACCCGATATAGGTTTGGTGTTTTGGATGACGATTACTTTCCTCATCCTTCTTTTCATACTCAGAAAATTTGCTTGGAAACCCATCCTTACAATGATTACGGATAGGGAAGCATCTATTGCAAATAGCCTTAGCGAAGCAGCCAATGCACGTGAGGAAATGAAATCTCTTAAATCTCAAAACGAACAGATTTTACAAGAGGCTGTTGCAGAACGTGAGAAAATGCTAAGAGAAGCACGTGAGATGAAAGAGAAAATGATTGCTGAAGCAAAAACCCAAGCTCAGGACGAGGGCAAAAAAATGATTGCCCAAGCCAAAGAAGCTATTAATATGGAACGTGATGCCGCTATGCGCCAAATAAGGGAGCAGGCAGTTTTACTTTCTATAGATGCTGCTTCTAAAATTCTTAAAAAAGAATTGGCTTCTGCCGAATTGCAGGAATCACTTATGAGTACTTATTTAAACGACGTTAACGCCAATTAATAATGTCTGAAATCAGAGTAGCGAGTAGGTATGCTAAATCTCTTTTTGACCTTGCCGGGGAACGCAAGCAATTGGACCGCGTAATGGCAGATGCTGAAGCTTTTATTAAGATTTGTGTTGATGCTCATGCGTTATCATTAATGCTAAAAAGCCCAATAGTACATCTTGATAAAAAGTGGAATGTGCTCAGCAAGTTATTCTCAAAAGAGCTTGACCCTACCACCATGGCTTTCATTAAAATTGTTCTCAGGAAAAAGAGAGAGATTATTTTGGAAGACATCTTTAAACAATTCATAGCCATGTATAATGAGAGTAAAGGAATTCTGCATGCAAAGGTTTATTCTGCAGTGCCTGTTTCTGAAAAGATATTGGCTGATATTAAAAAGTACCTTGCAAAATCAAATCATAATAATGTGTTGATAGAAACTGAAGTTCAGCCTGAACTTTTGGGAGGATTTATTCTTCAATACAATGATAAATTAGTGGATGCCTCTGTTTCTTCTCAACTCAGGGCACTCAGAAATCAATTAATGAATAACAACTAAAAAAGAAAAATTAAAATACAATGATACAGGTAAGACCGGATGAAGTTTCAGAAATACTCAGACAAGAGTTAGCTGATTTTAGAAGTGAAGCTGAACTGAAAGAAGTAGGTACCGTACTACAAATTGGTGACGGTATTGCCCGTGTATATGGGCTTAACTCAGTGCAGGCAGGTGAGTTGATTGAGTTTAATAACGGCGTTCAGGCAATTGTACTGAACCTTGAAGAAGATAATATTGGTGCGGTACTTTTAGGAGGCACACAAGGAATTAAAGAAGGAGATACTGTTAAAAGAACAGGTCGTATTGCTTCTATAAATGTTTATCAAAGTATGCTTGGCCGTGTAGTAAATACACTTGGGCAAGCCATTGATGGAAAAGGCCCTTTAACAGGCAAAGCGTATGAAATGCCATTGGAAAGAAAAGCTCCGGGGGTAATCTTCCGTCAGCCGGTAACTGAGACATTGCAAACAGGATTAAAAGCCATTGATGCAATGATTCCTGTAGGTCGCGGACAACGTGAGTTGATTATCGGTGACCGCCAAACTGGTAAAACTACTGTGGCGCTTGATACCATCATCAACCAAAGAGAAAACCACGAAAAAGGTGAGTCTGTTATCTGTATTTATGTTGCCATTGGGCAAAAAGCTTCAACAGTTGCAAGTATCGTAAAAACATTGGAAGCCAATGGTGCCATGCCATATACTATTATTGTTTGTGCATCAGCATCAGACCCTGCACCTTTGCAATTCTATGCACCATTTGCAGGATGCGCTATTGGTGAGTTCTTCCGTGATAGAGGTTTCCCTGCATTAATTGTTTATGATGATTTATCAAAACAAGCTGTTGCATATCGTGAGGTTTCTTTGCTTTTGCGCCGTCCTCCAGGGCGTGAAGCCTACCCAGGTGATGTGTTTTATCTGCATAGCCGTTTGTTGGAGAGAGCTTGTAAAGTTATCGCTGACCAAAGCATTGCAAAAGATATGAATGACCTCCCGGAATGCTTGAAAGATGAAGTAAAAGGTGGTGGTTCTTTAACTGCATTGCCTGTGATTGAAACCCAAGCCGGTGACGTATCAGCATACATCCCTACCAACGTGATTTCTATTACAGATGGACAGATATTTTTGGAAGCAGATTTATTTAACTCTGGTGTGCGCCCTGCTATTAACGTAGGTATTTCGGTATCACGTGTGGGTGGT
>JAPLCZ010000301.1 GCA_026391915.1 Bacteroidota bacterium
TTCATAGCTTATTAATGGTTCAAATCTAATTTGTTTTGGCTAAAAGGGAAATTAAAATGGAGGCATTAAACTTTAGAGTTGCGTGGCTTAACTTTAAAGTTAAATAATGGAAATAAGATTAGGAAGCTGCGGTAATGAAACTGAAGGAGGGGTGCGTTGAGTTGGGGGATGTGCGGTAGCTTTTGTAGTTTTTATTTCCAAATCACCTTGGTAAAACTGATAATTCCTGTTACTAAAACTAAAAACAGGACAATAGATTTAAACTGCTCTTCTGAAATTTTTGTCAAGATTTTCTTGCCAATAAAAGTTCCTGCAATGCTCACTAAAAGTAAAATGGGGATAAGGTAAAGGTCGTCCTTATGCACATAACCATTCAGGAAATAGACCACACTTCGGCTGGCATCAATCCCTAAATCTATGATGGCAGAGGTAGCTATAAAAACTTCCATTTTTAAATTATATGCTGCCAATGTCATCCCTCTTATAGCGCCGCCTGTGCCTAATAATCCAGCAATAAATCCTGAGAAAACACCACCCCCAATTGAGTTTGCCAAAGTAGGTTTTAGTTTAATGTTTTTAAAAATAAGCAACACCAAACTAATTGAAATAAGGAAAATAGCCAATGCTATCTCAAGGATTTTTGTATTGATATATTTACTTAGGAAAGCCCCAGCAATTACAAAAAGCACCGCTGGGATTCCAATATAAATAATGAGTTTTTTATCAACTCCCTTCCTGAACATGGCAATTTTAGTGAGGTTACTTGATACATGAAATAAAGCCGTAATACCAAGTACAGAATGGAAATCTAAAAAGTAAGAGGCAATAGGAATAAAAAATAACGAAGACCCAAAACCGCCAACAGTGCCAAGTATTTCGGCTACTAAAGCCAACAAAATAAAGAGAGGTAGGTTTTCCAAAAGGGGGTGTTTTCTTGGTTAGATTTATAAGTAGTTTCTATAGTGTTAACCCTTACCTCAAACTATCCAAATACATTTTCTCTACTTGGGTGCGTGCCCAAGGTGTTTTGCGCAAGAAAGTAAGGCTAGATTTTATACTTGGGTCAAGGTTAAAACAGCGTATGTTAATTCTTGCACCCATTTCTTCCCAACCATATTTTGCTACCAAATGGTTTAGTATAGCCTCTAAGGTAATGCCGTGTAAGGGGTTATTGGCTTGCGGGTTTTTCATAAAGAGGGTGTTGTTTTTTCGCTTAACTATTCCCTTCTGCCTTGGCATAATAGCCAGTGCCATCATAGGCGCGGCGGCTTTCGGTGGCGGCTTTGCACGCTGTGCTGCAAGCGCCCTCCCAAGCCCAGCCACATTCTTCGCACATTACTATCTGGTCATTGCAAAGCACATTGCTGCAATTCACAAATCTCTCTACCGCTACATGGCAATGTATGCAGTGGGTAATTACTTTGGGGTTGGTTTGGTTTACATCTACCAAAATGCGGCTATCAAACACATAACATTTGCCATCAAAATCTTCTCCCCCGCCAGTTTTTCCATATTTAAGGATGCCCCCATCCAATTGGTAAACATCTTTAAAACCCTTTTTAATAAGCAGGGCAGAGGCCTTCTCGCACTTAATACCTCCGGTGCAATAGGTGATGATAGTTTTATCTTTATACTGCTCTAATTCCGCAATCTTTTCAGGGAACTC
>JAPLCZ010000201.1:0-1854 GCA_026391915.1 Bacteroidota bacterium
TCCTGATGGCTCTGAAGTGTTAAATATGCTTTCAAGGTTAACCTCAGTAGTTGTTTCTGTAAAATACAAATTTGCAGATGGTAATTTGTTATCAGAAAATTCCAAATTATAACCTCACATATTTGGAGGTGTAGGTTTCAATAATCTGAGAAATACATGGGCATATCCAAGAGTGAATATAGGCAGTTATACATCCCTAAATGGAGGCGTGGGTGTGCGCTATAATTTTTTGGAGAAATATAATTTCACTTATAATTTAGGCTTTGGTTATTTCACTACAGACAAAATTGATTTTAGGTCTGAGGGGATTAATGATATGTATATGCAGAGTACATTTTCGTTAGGTATTAATCTTTAGAATTATACAATTTAGCTTTCCAAAAGTTTAAAACTTTTGGAAAGCTACTACCCTAAAAGAGAAAGAATAAAATCTCTTTTTTGTTTTAGTTTTGGAGGAAAAAATAGTCTGCCGACATCCTCTTAAAGAGACATCGGCGGAAAAACTCATAACTCATACCTCCCCAATGCGCAACCCCAACACCCGCCTAGAGGCTTTTTGCGATGGCGTATTTGCCATAGCACTTACGCTTTTAATTATTGAAATTAAAGTACCATCCATAGAGTACATCCACTCCAAAAAAGAATTGATTGATGCTTTTGTCCATCAGTGGCCATCATGGGGAGCATTTTTAATGAGCTTTATTACCATTTTTATTAGCTGGAATAACCACGCCCATGCTTTTAAATTGATAGAAAAAACCTCTCCTCATTTTATTTTTGCCAATGGCTTATTATTGCTATCAGTGGCGATATTGCCCTTCCCCACGGCTGCCGTGGCAGAGTATATCCAAACAGACTACGCCCAGCCGGCAGTTACATTTTATTGTGGCATTTCCGTTTTAAATAATATCTCATGGCTGCTATTAGGCATTGCTAGCCGCCCACTCTATAAATCAAGTGTAAAAAAACACCTTTTTGACAAAAATATGCAGGCAGTGATGATGGGCACTGCGCTTTATTGTTTCACCTTTGCGCTGTCCTTTTGGTTACCTATCACAGCCTTTATTATTATAGCATTATCCTTTATTGCGTGGTTAATACTTGGTATCACAATCCCCGGGATGATGGAGGAGGAAGAAGTGAAGGCTTAGCCCCCATCTACTATCCATAATTTCATTTCATAGCAAAGGGATACTAAGCTACCAAACAAAAACCCGCCACCAACTTAATGGAGGCGGGTTTAGTAAAATTATCAATGCAGTTTTGATAACTTTGGGTAGCCAGCGTATTGTATTGGCTTACAATACCTCTGCATGGAACTTGGCTTTGTTAAGGATATCCTGATTCGTAAAATTCAGGAAAGCCCCAACGCCAATAGTTGCTAATACAATATCCACCGTTTCATCAGGTGCTATTATATTGCCTGCGGTGGCGGGTTCTGTGGGGGAGTTCTTCCTTTCCACATGTATAGGCACCGCATCAAGGTTCTTCACCCTTATTACCGTTTCATCCGTTACGTTGATACTCCAATTAAAGGTAGCACCTTTTGCAATGGTGTGGGTAATTTTTGGGTGGGCAGCTCCTCTGGTTCTGATAAGCCCCATATTGTAGAACTTCTCAATTTCTGTAGGCAATGGTTTGTATTTATTCATTAACAAACCAAGTACACCATACAAAACAATAGAATGAGAAATCCTGACGGCTTCCAACACATCCCTTTCAGCTTTTAACTGAACGATGGTAGCATTTTTAGCATCAAAAGCAGCGTTTACAATAGCTGCAAACGCAACTATCTCCAATTTTAAATCCGCTAAGGCTGCATCACCGCCAATGTTATTAATCAGTCCGTTTAAT
>JAPLCZ010000201.1:1882-2926 GCA_026391915.1 Bacteroidota bacterium
CGTTTAATGCTGATAGGCGGCGGCTATAGCTCCCTTTTTGGAAAGGGGCTCTGCCGTTAGCAAGTAAATTTGTGTATTCAGGCGTGCCTTTGGGGTACACCACCTGTATTTGCACATCATAAGAGGCTATTTTATCAGTACCTAAGTGCCCAATTTGAATTTGGAAACTTTGCACTGCAGCTTCTTTAGCATTATACTTACTACTCCATGAGTCGTATTTGATTTCGTAATCTACGCAAGATGGATGCTCTGTGTTATAGAGTACCAACAGCTCAGGGTCAGTGTCCTTTAACCCTGCCAGATACGTATCATGGCCTATTGCAACATCATACAGAAGTTTAAAACTGTTTTTGGATATGTTATCAAAAACATTAGAACTGTATTGCCAGTTGTTTGACATTTTTCAATACCTCCTTCTCTGTCTTTATATTTATTCGTTTCATCGTTTTGAAATTTAGAATAACTTAGTGTAAAGTTAACTATAATTAAGCCAATTACCAAGTACTTAGCAAAGTTTTTTTGAAATATTTTTTCCTGTAACTGCCCTTTATTTTAAATAACGCGTGTGAGTGCTTACACGCAATATTTTTTTGCGGAATGCCCTGATATTTTTCACACAACCAATTCCCATCATCAAACCGCCTAGAAATTTTTCACACAACCATTTCCTTCCATCAAATCGCTTAGATATTTTTCACACGCCAATATTTTTTGCAAGAATGCCCGTGTGATTTATATATGAGTGATTTCTCAGTGGAAATCACTTAGATATTTTTCACTCAACCGATTCCACGCGTGGAATCGCTTAGAAATTTTCTACAGAAGTAAAACCGCGCTGGGAAATTGTTTGTAAGAGGCTACAAGCATTATTGCCACGTGGAAAACGCTTGGGGGGATTATAAAAGAGGATTTGGGGGAGGGGGTGCGTTGTATTTAACTTTTGGAAAGTTCTAAACTTTCCAAAAGTTAAAGAATGGGAGGTGTATTACTAAACTTTATATTTGCATTTTTAATCTATGCACCCTGATAAGTATTATCATATTT
>JAPLCZ010000312.1 GCA_026391915.1 Bacteroidota bacterium
AAAGCAGTTTCTACCACATAGCCGTTGTCGGTAAAATCCGCTTTGATGTTGGCGGCAAGGGTGGGGTCATCTTCTACTAAAAGTATTGCCATAGTGTTGTGCAAAATTAGGGGTATTAATTATTGCTGATGCCCACTAAATTTGCAGTAATAAGTTTTACGTTATCATTATGAAAAATCTGTTTCATCTCTTCCTGTTTCTGTTTTTGATTATTCTTTTTTCTTGCGCTAAGGATACACCCACCACCACTACCACAAAAATACCTCCTGTAGTTATTCATTTTAATGAAGTGGAAATTACCAGAGATATTGATTCCCCCGTTACATGGACATATGGCAATACTTATATCATCCGTAAGAATTTTACGGTGCGTAGTACACTCACCATTGAACCCGGAGTAGTGATAAAAATGGAAGCAGATAAAATTTTGATGTTCTCAACTTTTTATGCAGGGAAATTAATTGCGGATGGCACAGAGGATAGGCATATTATTTTCACCTCCTTGAGGGACGATGCCCATGGTGGGGATAATAATGCTGATGGCACTAAAACCACCGCCGCCAAAGGGGATTGGGAGTATATGGAATTTGATAATACCAAAGGCTGCATATTGCGGTATTGCGAATTGCTTTATGCAGGCAAAGCCAATGGAGCAGGTCAAAAAGCCATTGACTTTTATGAGCATAGTGTAGTAACTATTGACCACTGCACCATAGCCCACACAAGGGGTGGAGAAAGCACCATGCCTTATGCCATTTTTTGTTTTGGAATGGATAGCGGAAGTACCATCACCAACTGTATCTTTTATGATAATGATAAGCCTATACGCGTGCCCAATTGGTACACGTTGGATAACTCAAATACCTTCCATAATCCTGCGAACACCTCACAAAAAAATAAACAAAACGCAGTGTATTATTTAGGTGGTACATTTAATAAACCTATCACCATAAATGAGACTGAAGTCCCCACAGTTTTTGAAACCCTAACCAACCAATTTACAACAGGGGGTAGCCTAACCATGGCTGATAATACAGTACTAAAAATTAAAGAAACAGGAAAGATTTCTATACCCAATAAAACGGATTTAGTTTTTGGAGCTAATACCTTTATCACCTCTAGTAAAGATGATGAACATGGTGGAGATTCCAACGGTGACCTTAATACTACTTCACCCTACAAAGGCGATTGGGATGGGGTGTATATTGCTAATTCTTCATCGTATTTAGCTGCTGCTAATCTTTTGTATTCGGCGCATTAAGTATGGGTTTACTTTCTATTCTTAATTAAGTTTCCCCTCCTCCTATATTTGCACCTCAATTCTGATATCAAAAAAATCAAAAATAAATAAATGGCAGAAGTATTAAAAATGCCCCGTATGAGTGACACCATGACGGAAGGCGTAATAGTTTCATGGTTAAAAAAAGTAGGGGATAAAGTAAAAGCTGGGGATATTTTGGCTGAGGTGGAAACCGACAAAGCCACCATGGAATTAGAGAATTATACTGATGGGTTTTTATTACATATTGGTGTGCAGGAAGGGCAATCAGTTGCCGTAAATGGAGTGATAGCAGTAGTAGGGAAAGAAGGCGAAGATTACAAAACTTTATTGGCACAAGAAACAGCAAATGCACCTGCCGTTGTAGCAGAAGCTAAAGCAGAACCTGTGGCACAAGCTGCACCCGCTGCACCATCAGCAACCATTCCTCAACCCGTTGCAGCACCTGTTGCCATTGCAAATTCTGATACTGATAGCCGCGTTAAATCTTCCCCATTAGCAAAGAAAATTGCATTGGAAAAAGGCATTGCTATTAATGCCGTGGCTGGCAGTGGAGATAATGGTAGAATAGTAAAAAGAGATGTAGAAAATTTTATCAATAGTGGTGGTACTGCTGTTACAAAAACTGTAGCCTCAACTACCCCATCGGTTCAGGGAAGTTTTGAGGATGTGCCTGTTAGCCAAATGCGCAAAACCATTGCACGCAGGCTATCTGAAAGTAAATTTACCGCACCACATTTTTACTTAACTATTGATATCAATATGGGCAGAGCTATAGAAGCCCGCACCACGGTAAATAATTTCCTTGGGGCAAAAGTTTCTTTTAATGACATCGTGATAAAGGCCGTTGCCGCCGCACTTAAAAAACATACTAAAGTAAATGCCTCATGGTTGGGTGATAAAATCAGGTATTACAACTATGTAAACATTGGCGTTGCCATAGCCGTGGATGAAGGATTAGTAGTGCCGGTAGTGCGCAATGCAGATTTAAAAGGATTGGCAGAACTCTCTACAGAAGTCCGTGCCTTTGCGGATAAATCCAAAACCAAAAAGCTACAACCTACAGATTTTGAAGGAAACACTTTCACCATTTCCAACCTTGGTATGTTTGGCATTGATGAATTCACTGCCATCATCAACCCACCTGATGCCTGTATTATGGCAGTGGGTAGCATCCGCGAAACGGTAATTGTTGAGAATGGAGAAATGAAACCCGGCAAGATGATGAAGGTAACTTTATCCTGCGACCACAGAGTTGTGGATGGAGTTACCGGAGCTCAGTTTCTGCAAACCTTTAAACAATATTTGGAAGAGCCTTTAACAATTCTTGCCTGATAATTTGGTTTTAGAGTTAGAAAGGATTTACCTTTGGCAAAGTTTAGCACTTGTAGTTCAACTGCACATTATTGTAAGTCCAACCTCGGCATGGTGCAACAAAGTTGATTTCTGCATTCTGATTTTACTACTAACTTTTTTATTGATAATTTTATTAAACCAATTCGGTAACTGATGTACCAATACTCAGACCTTGATGCAATGCAACTACCTGCATTGCGAGACCTCGCCAAAAGCTTAAAAATCCCTGCTACTGCAAGATTAAAAAGGGAAGAAATTATTCAGGCAATTCTCTCCAATTCCGGAGATAAAAAACCTGATGATGCAGCACCGCAGCAAACCAATCCTATTAATACTATTCCTACTGCTAGGCAAGGGCAAAATCCCTTAGCTGGCAACATGAGTGGTGATAATGAAATACGTAGAGAAAGGATTCGCAAACCTGTGCAACCCAAACTTTTTTCTCCTGAAATAAAACCTGAAGAGCCCGTTGCAGAAACCCGACAGGAAGTTGCACCAACTCCACCACAAGAAGAAGTAAAACCCAAACGCCCTGAGATAGTAATTATAAAGAAAGCTCCCCTAGAAATTCCACAAAAATTCACAAGCCAGCAAGCCATGGAAATGGGCTTAGGCGGTGCCGCAGGTTCTTTTGCTGACCCAACTTCTACAGAAGAAAATAAGGAAACAGAAACACCTCAAACACAAGAAAAAGGTGGTGCGGAAAATCCTAACAAACAACAATTCCCAACCCGCGAAGCTTGGCAACAAGATAGGAGACCGGGATGGCAGGATAGACGTGGAGAACAGCAGGAAAGAAGGCCAGAAGGTAGTCAGCCTGCACGCCCAGAACAACCACGGCCTGAACCCCGCCAACCACAATTTGAATTTGATAATATTATTGAGTGCGAAGGCATCGTAGAAATTATACAAGATGGCTATGGTTTCATCCGTTCCTCTGACTATAACTATATGCCCTCCCCTGATGATGTTTACATAGCCCCTGCGCAAATTAAACAAAACGGGCTTAAAGTTGGTGATACTGTAAAAGGATTTATACGCCCTCCAAAAGAAGGGGAAAAATATTTCGCCCTAACTAAAATTGAAATGATAAACGGGAGGCTGCCCAACCAAGTGCGTGATAGAATTTCTTTTGAACATCTTACCCCGCTTTTCCCTGAAGAAAAACTAAAACTTTTTACCAAAGCTGATAATTACGCCACAAGAATTATTGACCTTTTCAGCCCTATTGGTAAAGGGCAAAGAGGCTTGATTGTAGCCCAACCAAAGACAGGTAAAACTGTGTTATTGCAACAGATTGCCAATGCCATTGCAGAAAACCATCCTGAAGTTTATCTCATCATTTTGTTGATTGATGAAAGACCTGAGGAGGTAACGGATATGCAGCGCAACGTAAAGGCTGAAGTGATTGCTTCTACCTTTGATGAGCCTGCTGATAAGCACGTAAAAATCGCCAATCTTATTCTTGAAAAAGCAAAGAGAATGGTGGAGTGTGGGCATGATGTAGTGATTCTTTTGGATTCCATCACTCGCCTTGCAAGAGCCTATAATACTACAGCTCCTGCATCTGGCAAAATACTAACAGGTGGTGTGGATGCTAATGCTTTGCACAAACCCAAAAGGTTTTTTGGTGCAGCAAGGAATGTAGAGAATGGAGGCTCCCTAACCATTATTGCCTCAGCACTTACTGAGACATGTTCCAGAATGGATGTATTAATTTTTGAAGAATTTAAAGGTACTGGAAATATGGAG
>JAPLCZ010000268.1 GCA_026391915.1 Bacteroidota bacterium
AAAAAATCTATGAGTTCACAGGCAGAATCTATCTCCGCCTGAAAACAGTTTTTGCTTTGCCCTGCCATGGTAGCAGCGTTCATTTTATAACGGTAAGGACCGGTTAATAAATCAGCGGCTTTTAAGAATATGGCAGCCCTGTTTTGCCAAGGCATATTTGCCCACGCCTCACGTGCCGCAAGGGCGGCATCAATAGCTTGGGTGATGTGTTGTTTTTCTGATTTATAAAAACATCCAATAACCTTTTTGTGGTTATGGGGTGGGGTGATTTCAATCCGTTTGCCGTCTCTTATTTCTTTGCTACCAATGTACATAGGCACATCAACCATATTGTTATTTACCCATGCCAAAGCCTCTTTTAATAATGCCGTTTCGGGGGAGTTGGGTGCGTATTGTTTTACAGGTTCGTTAACTGCAATAGGTACTTTAAAAAATCCGTTACTCATATAAATTTATTTGCAGCAAAGGTATGGAGAAGGAAAGTTTAAGGAAAATAGTTTTGTTGTTTGCCGTTTATAGCCTCACCTAAATCCTCTCCAAAGGAGAGGACTTTACCTCCTACGAACTTGAAAGCGCAGTGCATTTTTCGGTCTTTCTTATTGCCCCTCTCCTTTGGAGAGGGGTTGGGGTGAGGTTAAAAATAAATCACACCCCAAAAACGCAAACCAACCCTGCCACGCAAGTTTTTAAAACCCCACAAAAAAATAATTAAAACTAATGGAACTTATTTTTAGTTTCTGTAGTATCTTGGTACAGAATTTAAGAATAAGCATAAATAATATTTCTGCAATTTCCGCATAAGCCCCTTTTTATTTTAATGGTTTTTTATAAAAAGTGATACTGTGCGGAAATTTTTTGCCCTTAACTCAGAAGGGTTTTCCCCACCTCAATCAAATTTCCGATAAGTTAGTTTTTTTGTATTTTTAAGATGAAACTCTTAGTTTTAGGTTTGCAGTAAACAAAATCTAAACACTATGAAAAAACACCTTACTACCCTTTTACTACTTTTAGCAGTTAGTGCTTTTGCCCAAAAAGGAAGCAAGGCCGGCACTGCCTTCGGAACTTTTAATGCTAACAATGTTAGTGTAAGAATTAACAACTGCGGAGATTTAGGCTGGGATTTAAAATCAACGGCAAAATTTGAAGTACCCAAAAATTCGGGTAAATCAGCCTTATTCTGCAATGCCTTATGGATTGGTGGCTTTAATAAAGGCAACCTCCATCTTGCAGCTATGACTTACCGCCAAACAGGAAGTGACTTTTATCCTGGACCAATTGACTCAATTAATGGAACTACTGATTCATCGGATGCATTAAAATATGATTCAGTTTGGATGGTTAGAAGAGGAGAAATTGATTCATTTAGAAAAGGGATTTCTGTATCTCAAAACATTTTAAATTGGCCAGGCAGTGCATACGACACATCGCACCATTACACAAGGCACCTTGCCCCATTTGTGGATATGAATATGGATGGCATTTATAACCCAAACAAAAATGGAGGAATGACAAGTGATTACCCCTTAATAAAAGGAGACCAAATGCTATGGTGGGTTTTTAACGATATGGGGAATAAACATGATGAAACAAATGCAAAACAAATGGGCATTGAAGTGCATGGCTCAGCATGGGGTTTTGATTGCCCTACAGATACCGCCCTTAACCATACTTTATTTGTGAGCTATAAAATTTTTAACAGAAGCAATAAAAAGTATGATAACCTATATTTAGGCAGTTTCAATGATGTAGATATAGGCTTTGGGTTTGATGATTTAATGGGTACTGATACCCTATTAAATGCTGTTTATGGATTTAATGCTGATGATACAGATTTTAGTTATGGAGAAAACCCACCCGTAGAGTCCGTTGCTTTTATGGATTTGCCCCTAACAAATTCTATGGGGTATTATAATGATTATACCTACCACGGTAATCCTGAATCCAGCTACGATTATTATAATTATTTAACATCACATAATAAAGATAGCTCTGAGCTTAGGCTTTATAATGCCGCCTCTCACACCACGGTTAAATCAAAATATTATTACCCTTATGACTTCTCAAAATATACTACTGCGCAGTATGATGCCTATAAGAAAAATGTGTATAAAGGAGATACAAGATTATTGGGGGCATCTGGCCCATATGCGTTGAACCCAAATGATATTAAAATAATGACTTTAGCTTTTGTTTATAGCAGAAACCCCAGTGGCAGTAACCTGAAAAATATCACCCAAATGCAAAAGGATGTAAAACATATTACAGATTTCTACAACAACAAAATTCCTGCTTACTGCACAGGAGGTACTGCCATTGATGCACCCCAAAAGAACAAATCAGGAATTAGGGTTTACCCAAACCCAACCAGAGATGTTTTGAATATAGAAACCAATAATTTTAAAGGAGGAAATTTCTCTGTTTTGCTAACTGATATACTGGGCAGAAATTTGATTGAAAAAACTACCAACTCAACTCAAAATATAAGTCTGGATATTTCTAATTTGCCTGATGGAATTTATCTTGTTTCTGTAATTGCAGATGGCTTAAGAGAAAATGTGAAGGTGGTGAAGAAGTAAAACTCCTTACTACTCACCAACAAAAAAGGGCAACTATTTAGCTGCCCTTTTTTTATTTATGGTTGATGGATAAATCAACTTAATCCAACCTTATCTCCCAATTTAGGGGTAGTGGGTTATCATTCCTCACATAGGTAAAAATGGCATTGGGTACGCCAAATTCGGCAAATGGGGCAATGTGCTGGCTGTGTGGCGGCACATTAATTAAAGCCCCCTTTTGTACGCCTTCCTCATCAGTAATAAAATAATGCATAGGGAAGTCTGTATCATTTTTTAAAGTAAAAATGGTGGATGAGGTGATATTGCCACTGATGGCTAAAGCAATTGCATTAGCCGCTACCTCCCCTGTGTGGGTGTGGCCGGTATCAGGATGGTCTGAGAAAAGCAAACTGAAATCAAAATACGTATTGCACAAAATGCTATTAGGCCAAAACTGATTTCCTACGCCATACAAGCATTTCATCAGGGCATCCTCCACGGGGGTGCGGTTGGCGTGTATGCCGCCGCTGGCAGTTTGCACATTGGCTTTATCAGTATTTTGGGTACTTAATGAATTGATGATGGCAGTTTCATATCCTGCAAATAAATCTGCAAAAGGTTGCCCACCAAGCTGCGCCTTATACTGGTTTGCTTTTACTGCAAAGCGGTGAGAAACAGTAAGCACATTAAGGCGGGTGAGCTTGCTATACTCAGTGAGCCCTTGAGGGAAAAACTGGTTATAAATCGGGTTATCTTTAGGGAAAATATCTATTATTCTACCGTATTTGGCACGTACACCATCTGCAAAATTTCTGGTGGCAATATCCAGCGCGTTGGTGGCAGATTTCCTATCTGCAAGGGTAAGGGTGCGGTCATTAAAGCTGGTAAAATAATCATCATAAGCCTGCTGTAGCGCATTGATGTAAGGGGTAAGCACGCCGCCGGGGTTATTGGCGGCAAAAGCTGCCAATACAAAGCGGCAAAATGCCTGTAACCTGCTATCTATAATAGCAACATCCTCAAAAAGGTCTGTGTAAAATCTTTGAAATTTAGTTAATCTGTTCATTGTGTTTTGGGGTTAATTGTGAACTGCAATACTATATAGATTTCTTTAATTATCAGCATTTTAAATTGAGTATTTTTACAAAATATTTTTTTATTGGCATCTGAAAAAAAAGGATGGATAAAAATGATTTTTTATTGATATATGAAAAACAGGATTGACTAAAAAACAATTTTTACCCATATCTCAAAATCAGGATTGAGTAAAAAAGAGTTTTTACTGGCATCGGCTCATCAGAACTGACTAAAAACACTTTTTTGCCCTATCCTGAAATTCAGGTATCCATAAAAACATTTTTTTATCAATACCTGAACTTCAGGTACGAATAAAAAAAAGTTGGTTTTGGGGGTAGATTTTGGCTGAAGCTGGACGGCGCTGCCCTTATCCGTCCCATAAATGGGACGGAAATGAATTGGTGGAATGGGAAATTTGGGGTAGTTTTGTTGGGGAAACCGCCCCGATTGGTGGCACACCAAACGGAATAAAAAGTGAGGAAAATATGTGTTTGGTGTGCCACCAACCACAGCAACAGGGGGATGTTTATAAGTATATGAATATATTTGACAGGATTTCAAGGATTGGAGTAGTTGCTAATGATGATGAAAATACCATACATCAAAAACAGTTTTTGGTGTATGAAGGTATTTTGATGAGTGCCGGTGGCCTTATGTGGGGAACAATTGTAGTTTTCTTAAATAGAAAAATGCAATCTGCCATTCCTTATGGTTATATAGTTCTTACGTTTTTTAACTTATTTTATTTTGCTAAAAGTAAGAATTTCCCCTTTGTCAGGGATTTCCAGACTACAATTAGCCTGCTTTTGCCATTTGCGTTTCAATGTGTTTTAGGAGGGTTTACTGCCTCTGGTGGTGTAATGCTTTGGGCAATGTTGGCTGTGGCGGCATCGCTAAGTTATCAAAATGTAAAAAGCAGTTTACTATGGTTGGTTTTGTATTTAATACTCACCATTATCACAGGAATTTTTGATAGCGTTTTTATTGATTGGATTAAACCCAATACCCCTTTAAGCATTTCTGTGATGCTTTATATGGTAAATATTGTGGTGATATCATCCATCATTTTTGCATTACTCATATTTTATGTTTTAAGAAATAATACCTTTATCCAACTTAAAAAAACCCAAGAGCAATTAGTAAAAGCAGAAAAAATGGCTGCTTTTGGTATTGCATCTCGGCGCATGGCGCATGAGATACTTAACCCCATTAATTTCATTAATAATTTTTCTGATATCTCTCAAGGCTTAATTGCAGATTTATTAACCCACAATACTGAAGAAGAAAAAAAGGAAACCGCAGAGGTATTGGTTGCCAACCTCATAAAAATAAACCAACACGGCAAGCGTGCAGAGGCCATTGTAAAACAATTACAAGAACACACCAATAAAGGCACTGCGCAAGATTTTTTTGAAGCTGGGGAATAGGCATTTTTATTAATAAATACAGTTCTCCCCCGCAAGCGCAGGTGTCCACGCCTGTGCTTCTTAGTCCAAGCGTGGACGCTTGAACTAACAAATAGTTTTTACATACCCCACCACCTCTTCCCCCTTCATCCACTGCACTCCATCTTCTTTCCTAAACCAAGTAAGTTGGCGTTTGGCGTAGTTGCGGGTGTTTTGTTTAAACTTTTCGGTGGCAGTTTCCAAAGTAGTTTTGGCATCTATCACATCAAAAAACTCTTTGTACCCCACGGTTTGCAGGGCGTTTAAATCCTTAAATTCATAGAGGGATTTTACTTCCTCTAATAACCCAGCGGCAAGCATGGCATCGCAGCGTTGGTTAATGCGGTGGTATAAATCATCACGGACTACATCAAGCCCAATCTTTATAATGTTAAAATCTCTGGTGGGTTTTTCTTTTTTTCTAAATGCAGAATACGGTTTCCCAGTGGTGGCAATCACCTCTAAGGCACGCATCAGCCTTGCGGGGTTTTGGGTATCTGCGGTAGCAAAATAGGCAGGGTCTTTTTGCATAAGTTGGGCTTGCAAAAAAGGCAATCCTTTCTCTTTAAAATCTGCTTTTAATTGCTCTCTAATGTTGTTTGGGGTATTGGGCATTTCATCAATGCCATTAAAAATAGCGCTTAGATAAAGGGTAGAGCCTCCACACAAAACCACTACATCATGGGCATCAAAAAGAGTAGGCAAAAGTTGCAAAACATCCCTCTCATATTGCCCTGAATTATAGGCATCAGTTATAGAAAGATTGTTGATGAAGTGATGAGGAACTTCCGCAAGTTGGGCGGCGGTAGGTTTGTTGGTGCCTATGTTCATCTCCCTAAAAAACTGACGCGAATCCGCAGAAATAACGCAGGTATTAAAATGCTTGGCAACAGCAATAGCCACCTCAGTTTTGCCGGATGCCGTAGCACCAATAATCGCTATAAGGGTTTTTGGGTTGATGGGGGTGGGGATTTAACTTAACATTAAAGAGATGCTTCGTACCTCAGCATGACACACGGTTCAGCATTATTGTAAGCATTGCAACTGTCATCCTGAACGGAGTGAAGGAACTCAATATGGCTTATCATAGATATTCTATTAGTCCTAATTTTTATACAACACCCAGCTAAATTTACTCACTCCTTTCTTCCTGTTTTCTTCTATCATTAAATGTTGTGTGGGGTAAATGTATCGTAAGGTTTTCATTTGCAAAGATGGGATTTCTAATTCTGTTTTGGTTTCTGCGGGTGCGCCCAATTCCCTTATTATTTTAATGATGGAATCTTTTCCTTCCACCTTAAAAAGTTGTTGGGTTGGCTGAGGCAAAAGCTCCAGCCCCGCAGGGTAAATCATTATTTCTTTAAGCCCAGTATCATGTTCTTCCCAACGGAAATAGGCAATGGCTTGCCTGTATTTATTCTTTCTATTGTAAAGATAAAAGCGGTTGTTATTGAATTTATCCTGCTCAAAAGTAAGGCAGTTGGTGCTATCATTCCTCACAGTTTTTTTAGCATCATTAATACTGATATTTAGCTTTAATCCGAGATAAGATATGCAGAGTCCATCTAATTGTTTTGCAGAAATAATTGGGGTTTTGCTGAGCTCTAAAGTATCTGCGGCAAAGCTTTTCTCAGTAAGCAACAAAAAGAAAAGGCTCATTATTACTAATGAACCTTTTCTGAAATTATGTTTGCTAACTAACAAACTACTAATAATTCTCAAAAAATTAGTTAGCCATTTCTGAAATAAACTTAATGCGCATCATCTGCACTTCTTCACGGCTGTAAACATCCTTACCCATATCCTCCCAAGCCACTTCAATGTCTTCGTTTTCTGTATTGCGGAAGTAATCAAAAAACTCCTGCTGATAATCTTTGTCAAGGATTTGGTCAATATAATAATTGATGTTTAGGCGTGTGCCGCTGAACACAATATTCTCAATTTCTTCCAGCAATTCTTGCATGGTTAACCCCTTTCCTTTGGCAATATCCGTAAGGGAAAGTTTGCGGTCAACACTCTGGATGATGTAAACTTTCTGTGCGCTTTTATTCACCACAGATTTTACCACCATATCTCCTGCACGTTCTATTTCGTGTTCATCAACGTACTTAGCAATCAGGTCAATAAAAGGCTGCCCATAGCGTGTTGCTTTGGTAGAACTCACCCCCACAATCTGACTCATCTCCTGCATATCAATTGGATATTTGATAGCCATTTCTTCCATAGATGGATCTTGGAAAATGATGTAAGGAGGGAGTTTTTGTTCTTTAGCAATGCCTTTTCTAAGTTCTTTAAGCATGGCAAAAAGTTCCTTATCATAGCCATCACCACCAGCGCCACCAACTACTGCATCATCATCTGCATCCATATCCATGCTCTCATAATCCACATCAATAGCTACTACAAATGGTTTAGGATTTTTGATAAACTCCTTCCCTTTTTTTAGTAAGCGAATAGTGCCGTATGTTTCAACATCTTTCTCAATAAAATTTTCAACCAAAGCTTGGCGCACTACTGATTTCCAAAAATTCTTGTCTTTCTCAGCCCCCTCACCATAGGTTTCCAGCACCTCATGGTTATAATGCCTTACGCTTGTTGTTGCCTCACCACGCACAACCGCAATGATGTGTTGCAGGATAGATTTTCTGCGGCAGTTAGAATTCTCAGCAAACGCAGCCATTTCATACAGTAGCTGTGTACCAATCTCGCGTTCTGCCACTGGCTTATCCTTCATAAATTTCTCCAACTTATCAAGGTCTTTGAAATTATAAAACATCAGGCAATCACTTACAATTCCGTCTCTACCTGCCCTGCCTGTTTCCTGATAATAACTTTCAATACTTTTGGGCACATCATAATGTATTACAAACCTCACATCGGGCTTATCTATCCCCATCCCAAAGGCTATAGTAGCCACAATTACATCCACATCTTCTGATAAAAATGCATCCTGATGTTTTGTGCGTGTGTTGCCATCCATCCCTGCATGATACTCCAAAGCTTTGATGCCATTTACTCTTAAAGTCTGTGCAATTTCCTCTACCATTTTTCGGCTGAGGCAATATATAATTCCTGATTTACCAGTATTCTTTTTAATGAAGTTGATAATCTCTTTTAAGGTTTTAACCTTAGAAACCTTAGGGCGTACTTCATAATAAAGGTTAGGCCTGTTGAAAGATGATTTGTATTCCGCAGGATTTTCCATCCTAAGGTTTTTAATCATATCATCCTGCACTTTTGGGGTTGCAGATGCTGTTAAAGCCACCAAAGGAATATCCCCAATAGCTTCTACAATTTCATGTATTCTGCGGTACTCAGGGCGGAAATCATGACCCCACTCTGAGATACAATGCGCTTCATCCACCGCTACAAAAGGTATTTTAATTCCTTTTAAAAACTCAACCGTTTCATCTTTGGTAAGAGATTCTGGTGCTAAGTATAAAATTTTGGTAACCCCATTGGTAATATCCTCACGTACTAATTCCAGTTGTTTTTTGGTGAGAGATGAATTCATAAAATGTGCTATCCCTTTTTTTCCGCCAAAGGCACGGATTAAATCAACCTGATTTTTCATTAAAGCAATCAGTGGCGAAATAACGATTGCTGTGCCTTCCATAATAAATGCTGGCAGTTGGTAGCATAAACTTTTGCCACCACCTGTTGGCATAATTACTAATGTATCTCGCCCCTCAAGGATGCTATAAATTACAGCCTCCTGATTTCCTTTAAAATTATTAAAACCAAAATAATCTTTTAGTGCTTTTTTTACTTCTGCTTGTCTTTCTGCTGAAACCTTCGCTTCCACTACTTCTGCCATCTTTATTTATTTACTTTTTTTATTATTTATTTTCCTTTTAAATCAAAACAAAATTTATCCGTTTTTGCGGAGGCGTGTTTGGCAGATTTAGTGCCACCTTAACCTTTAAATTGCAGTTTTTGAAACCTGGCAGGTTTCAAAAATAACAGCCTTGAACAGGTTGTTTTTTGAGAGAGTAAAATTAGGACTATAAATGCTATGCTTCCAAAATTATTTTAAAAAGGAAAATAAATTATGAATCTCATTCTCAAATTTTCAAATTCTTCTCCGCTTCCCTTAATTGTTCAGAAGTTTTTCTGCTGCCATCATGACTCCAGCCGGGCTTACCAAAAATATATTTTAGTTTAAAGGATAAGGGGAGAGGCTTCATTATATCACTCCATAGTGCAGCCCATTCATGGAAAATTACTTTTATGGGTTGATAAGAATTTAGTGGGGTTGTTAGCCCATAGCGCACTGGCTCTTCATCAAGTTCTTCTTGGTAAGTGCCAAATAGTCTATCCCATATAATAAGGCATACCCCCATATTTTTATCAAGATATATTGGATTGCTACCATGGTGCACACGGTGATGAGAGGGGGTATTGAGTACCCATTCCAATACTCCTAATTTGCCAATATATTGGTTGTGTATTACCATCCCCCAAACCTGAGAAATAGCGTAAATAAATATAATGTCAATAGGATGGAAACCCAATAGTGTTAGAGGAATAAAAAAGATAAATCTATAAAGAGGTTGAAAAACAGATGCCCTGAAACTTACAGTAAGGTTAAAGTTTTCTGCACTGTGGTGGGTAACATGCACCGCCCAAAAAAGGCGGCAGTTATGTTCTAAAATATGCACTAAGTAAAGCATAAAATCTTCAGCAATAAAAAGGACAATCCAATAAACATAAAGGTTGCTTATCTCAATAAAACGGAAATGTTCAAAACCATAACTAAGATAGAAAAGCGCAAGACCTCTTAGCAAATAGCCCGGCGGTATAAATATTAATAATGGTTTCCTTACTGTGATAGTAGTGTTTATGATTGAAATTATTTGCCAGTATATCTGCAATAATAAGGACGGCAAAAAGCGGTGTGGCAATTAAAACCAATAATGAATTGAGGAACTCATGCATAGATGGGGTGCGAAGTTCTAATGTTTTTTTATATCAACAAAAATATATTGTTTTACTAATTGCAATTTCCTTAAAATTTGATAATAAAAGTGTTTTAAATTAGCTTTGCCAAATATTAGAATTTAGGCTGATGGATATATTTGATAAACTACAACAGAACCGTGGCCCACTTGGGCAGTACGCTAAAACATTGCATGGCTATTTTCTTTTCCCAAAATTAGAGGGTGGGATTGGCAGCAGAATGCAATTCAGGGGCAAAGAAAAAATTGTTTGGAGTCTTAATAATTATTTAGGATTAGCAAACCACCCAGAGGTGCGCCGTGTGGATGCAGAGGCTGCGGCACAATATGGTTATGCAAGCCCAATGGGTGCAAGGATGATGTCCGGAAATACCAATTTTCATGAACAATTGGAAAGAGAACTTTCTGAGTTTGTAGGTAAAGAAGATACCTTTCTGCTTAACTACGGCTACCAAGGAATGACCTCCGCCATTGATGCCCTTGTTGACCGCCATGACGTAATTATATATGACGCAGAATCTCACGCCTGCATCATTGATGGTGTGCGTATGCACATGGGGCAACGCTACACTTTTGCTCATAATGATGTTGATAGTTTGGAGAAACAGTTGGAACGTGCACAGGCAATTGTAAATCCCAATAAAGGTGGCATTTTGGTAATTACAGAAGGCGTTTTTGGGATGGGTGGTGACCAAGGAAAGCTGAAAGAAATAGTAGCACTTAAAAAGAAATTTGATTTCCGTTTGATGATTGATGATGCCCATGGATTTGGAACTATGGGTGCTACTGGTGCTGGTACAGGAGAGCTACAAGGTGTGCAAAAAGATATAGATTTATATTTCTCCACCTTTGCTAAATCTATGGCAAGTATAGGGGCTTTTATTTCCGGTGAGGAGCAGGTGATAGAATATTTAAAGTATAATATGCGTTCTCAGATTTTTGCGAAATCACTGCCGCTACCTTTAGTAATTGGAGATTTAAAAAGGCTTGAGTTGTTAAGAACTCAGGGAGAATTGCGCACCAAATTATGGACTATTGTAGATGCCATGCAGGCTGGATTAAGGGAGAGAGGATTTAATCTTGGCAGGACAAATACCCCTGTTACTCCCATCTTCTTGAATGGGGGAGATAACGAGGCAGCGAACTTAATTATTGACCTCAGAGAGAATTTTGATATTTTTTGTTCTGCAGTTGTTTACCCAATTGTTCCGCGGGGTGTAATAATGATAAGGATAATCCCAACAGCGGCGCATACGATTGAAGATGTGAGGATTACGTTGGATGCCTTTACACATATTGCAGAGAAATTACACTCCAAAAAGTACGATTACAGTATCAATATGGCGGTTTAGAAAAAAAATATTTTTCATTT
>JAPLCZ010000118.1 GCA_026391915.1 Bacteroidota bacterium
TCAGTGAACAGTTTTCAGAAAAAAAATGAAAAATTAAATCGGCTAATCCATAAAAAAGCTGGCTGAAAGATAAAACTTTCAGCCAGCTTTTTTTATTAAAGTTTTGAAACTTTTGGAAAGATTTTTATTGAGAAATCTTCACAAATTTCTTAGTGATTTTTTGTCCGTTGATATTCATATCTACAAAATAAACACCTTGTGGTAAGCTGCTAATATCTATTGCAGTGCTTGAATAAGTAGCAGTAGGGTTCACAACATATTGCTGAATTAATTTGCCTTCTATATTTCTGAAATTGAGAACGGTATTTTTGTTTCCGGCATTAATCAAATTCACATTTATTATATCAGAACCCGGATTTGGGAACATATCAATTTCAGATTTTAGTGCAGTGTTTTCTTCAATGCCTACTGCCACAAAACCGTTGGTGATGGCTTCATCAATGCTGGACTTTGTTCCGTTATCAATGCTGCCATCAGGCTTAATGATAAAGCTAACAAGGTTAATCTTTTTCTCATTCCAAGTGGCTGGTAAAACATATTCCAGATTGATGGTGTGTTTCTCACCAGTCTTGATGTTGGTAGGTAACATACCTGCCACACCATTGGTGTGCGGAAGAATTACTCTTGCCACATCATCATATTTCATTTGAGAATAGGGTACAGGATTAGGAAGATTTTCAAAGCCACCCATTTTGCCATTAGAATTTTTAGCATAGGCATTTGCCTGACTATAAGTAGAGCCCGTACCCGTTACACTATCCTCAGTTAATACACAGGCAGCGCGCCAATCTCCATTAACATTTTTTATGTAATCAGATGTTACAGAAACTTTAAGAGTACGAGAAGTGGCATCCCAAGTTGCACCATTTTTTAGTGTGCATGAAATAGGCTTTACAATTTCTTTTAAGAATTTTGCTTCCACACCTTGTGGATCAAAAAGTGAATCACGCATAAAGATTAAATTAGGGTATCCGCCACTCCAATCTGCACTTGAGAATGAGTCATATTTTGTTACCGTCATGGGGTCTTTGTTATGAACTGCAATCCCAGCCCAATACTTTCCATAATTCTGATTCATGAAGCCCATATAAACGGTACCCCTCACACACCAAGGGCACCAAGTTCCTGTCTTTTCTTCGGCAATAATAATTTTACCGGGTGTGGGTGTAACGCCGAATGCAGAGGTGATTACGCTATCATCTCCTGAGTAATCATCGCCTGCTGTCCCGTTAACTTTTGTGATAGCCGCTGTGATAGGATTTTTGCCTTCTGCAACTGCAATCATAGTAGTAAAGTTTAAGGTTTTTACATTGCCTGTGGTGATGTTTAATCCACTAAAACTTTCAGAAACCGTAGCGCCATTATGGGTAACCGAAACATCTACTGAGGTAATGGCTTTATTGCCCAAATTCCTAACGTCAGTTTTTACGGTATCCATCAATCCTTTTAGTTTCACACCAGCAATTTGAACCACTCCTAAAGCAGCATCCAAAGTGGGTGTGGCAAAGGAGGTATATTTAAAGGAAACATCATCCATCCACATTTCATTATTGTTATTGGCAGGATAAAAATCTGCAGAGGCAACGCTGTAATAAGCAATTTGTGTTTTGCCTTGAGAAATATTATCAGCAAACACCTCCCATGATGCGGAGTTGAGTTTACCGGTTAAAG
>JAPLCZ010000220.1 GCA_026391915.1 Bacteroidota bacterium
GATCGGAAGAGCACACGTCTTTTAAGAAAAAACTCTTCATTAGTTTGCTGCATTCTTCTGCCATAATGCCTTCGGTAACATCAGTGCGCGGGTGCAAGAGGGAAGGTGTAAAAAGGCTATATCCTTTCTTAGCATCCTTGGCGGCAAAAACAATTCTGCCAATCTGTGCCCAAGCAATAGCAGCAGCGCACATAGGGCAAGGTTCAATGGTGATGTAAAGGGTGCAATCAGGCAGGTATTTGCTACCCATACTTTCAGTACCGGCAGTGATGGCAAGCATCTCTGCATGGGCGGTGGCATCTTTTAATTTCTCAACCTGGTTATAAGTTTTTGCCAAAATCTGAGTGCCACTTACCAGCACAGCACCAATAGGCACTTCACCTTCATTGGCGGCTTGCTGTGCCAACTTCAGCGCCTCATTCATAAAATAATCATCAAGGATAATCATGGGTGCAAGATTCGGCAAATTATTCCGTTTGAGGGTAGCACTTCTGCCAAAATATCAGATAATAATTTTGGCGTGATATTGACAGAGGCGGCACCGAATTGAATAAATTTGCAACTCAATAATCAACAAATAAAAAATAAATAAAATGGCAATCGAAATTACAGACGCAAACTTTGAAGAGCTTGTAAACAAATCTGACAAACCCGTAATGCTTGACTTCTGGGCTGCTTGGTGCGGTCCCTGCCTCGCTATAGGCCCAATAGTAGAAGAAATATCCAAAGAATATGAAGGCAAAGCCCTTATTGGCAAAGTGGATGTGGATAATAACCCAGCAGTATCTCAGGCTTTTGGTATCAGGAATATTCCAACTATTCTTTTCTTTAAAAATGGAGAAATAGTAGATAAACAAGTAGGCGCTGCCTCTAAGAGCACCTTTACCAAAAAGCTTGACGCACAGTTAGCTTAATAAATGCCCATACCTGCGCAGCATAACCTTGATATGGAACAACTCCAGCGCTTCGGCAGCTTGGAGTTGTTGGCTAAGCAGGTAGTGGAGGGCTTTATGGTGGGCTTGCACAAAAGTCCTTTTCATGGATTTTCTGTTGAGTTTGCTGAGCATCGCCTGTATAATAGTGGTGACTCTACCCGCCATATTGACTGGAAACTCTACGGCAGAACCGACAAACTCTTTCTTAAAAAATACGAAGAAGAAACCAACCTCCGTTGCCATATAGTGATGGATGTTTCTTCCTCCATGTACTTCCCGGAGGGGGCAGGGATGAATAAAATGAGATTCTCTGTGTATGCGGCCGCCTCTATTATTTACCTCCTCAAAAAACAGCGGGATGCAGCAGGGCTTACCCTCTTTGCAGATACTATTGAGAAGCATTTAGTAGCCCGCAGTAGCCCCACTCATGTTAAGCTCCTTTATAATGAATTGGAGAAACTGCTAATGGCAGATGAGAAGAATAAAAAATCCTCAGCGGCAGAAACCCTGCACACTATTGCAGAGAGCATACATAAGCGCAGCCTTGTCGTGGTATTTAGTGATATGTTTGATAATTCCGCAAAAAGCAATGAGCTATTCCCGGCATTGCAACACCTGAAATACTGCGGACATGAAGTCATCCTTTTCCATGTAGTGGATAAGGGCAAGGAGATAGATTTTAACTTTGATAACCGCCCTTATCTTTTTATAGACATAGAAACCGGAGAAAAGGTAAAAGTGCGCCCCAATGAGGTAAAGGAAAAATATCTGGAACAGATAAGCGCCTACTACAACCAGCTCCGCATTAAATGCAACCAATACAAAATTGATTACATAGATGCCGACATTAACCAAGGCTTTAGGCAGGTGCTATTGCCCTATTTGGTAAAGCGGATCAAGATGGGGTAGGGGGATTTTAATTGTAAATCCTAAAGAAAGTATTATAATTAAGGCATTAGTGAATTCTTAATTGTAAGCAACTTTGACCCAAATTTAACGGGGCATATAACTTTAATTATTTTTATGTTTAGGGGGTAGTAAAGTGAGTAAAATGAAGAGTGAATAATGGGAAGGAATCCCCCCCAATTTAAGGGCTTCCTTTTTTTAAGTAGTTGATTCCTTTCTTTTCATTAAGTTTGCTTTTAAAATCAACTATAAAAACATGAAATCTTCTCTGAAATTAATCGCAATTATTACCACGATTTTATTAACAATTTCGCAAATGACGTATGCCCAAAAAATGGCCTCAACCTTTAAATTAAAAAGGAATTATTTGATAGAAAAAGGAACTGGGCAGGTGTGTTCCGGTTGCCCTAAATTAGATTCTATTTGCCAGGCAGTAGCAGAATCGTACCCCTGCAAAGGGATGTTGATTGAGTACCATGTAGGGCCAGATGCCCGCTACCAACTTACCTTGGCTGACTATACCACTAAGCATGGAGATTCTCTTTATAATACCCTCCCTTTTACTTATAATATGATGGTGAATAGGTATGACCAAGGCTTGCCTTATGGTTATACTTACATCTACAACCAAGTACAAGGTGGCGCTGATGACCAAGTAGTTGAAGATGCTGAGGTAAACCTTGCCATGAACTCAACTTTTGATGCCAATACAAGGCTACTCACCGTTAATGTGGAGGGCTATTACACCGCTGATAGCAAAACCGCTATTAACTGCTATAATATTGCCCTTACCGAGGACTCACTTATCTCCAAACAAACAGATGCCAGGGTAAGCGGACTATGGGTAAATAACTATAACCATATGCATGTTTTCCGTGGGTATATAAACGGCATGTGGGGGGATAATATAAAGACTACTACCAAAGGAACTTTGGTTACAAAAACATATACTTGCACCGTTCCGGCTAAGTTTAAAGTTAAAAACTGTCATCTTATTTTGTTTGCTACAGAAGACCTTGGTACCGGCAAAGTGCAAAAGAAAGCAGGGGCAATAATCACTGCTGTAAATTCTAAAATTGGGGAACAAAGTACAGGAGTTAACGATGGCTTTTTACAAGATAATGTTGTGCTATATTATCCTAACCCTACTTCAGGATCTTTTAAATACAAAAGAAATGAAGAGGGTAATTACAGAATTGATATCACCGACATCTTAGGAAATATTGTTTTCTCAAAAAACTATGTAGGTAATTCTCTAACAGAAATTGATTTATCAGCCCAACCCAAAGGGATGTATTTAATAAGAACTTATTCGCACAAAGGCAGCTCAGTTTATAAACTTTTAAAGAGTGAGTAGCTCCGGCCTCAATTTTCTTTTTGTTTTAATGTTACTGAACTTTGGTCTGCAAGCCCAAAGCCTTAAAATACAGGAGTGGCATCAAGCAAAAGACATTACTGGGGATACTGTAAATCTCCTCTTTTACGATAATAGTTTCCATGGGTGGCAATCATTAAATATTGAGATATTCCTCACCAATAAATCAAACAAACAAATAGTTGTGGGGGCTAAAAAGATTGAGTACAATAAAATCTCAAAAGCAAGCCATACCTTTTGTTTTGCCTTTAATTGTTATGATGAAAAAACCTATATCTCCCCAAACTATGATACCCTAAAAGCAGGCGCATCGGATAGTAGTTTCTCAGCCCATTTTCTGTTTCAGGACTCAGTACATCCAGCCAGTATCTACCGCACCGCCTATGTGTTTTATGATGTTGCAAACCCCACTGATTCCTCTATTGTTTATGTTAATTATGATAGCCGCAGGATTATAGGAATTATTGAAAATTCGGGTGGGGATTTCTTCTTTTCCAATCCATTCCCAACTCCATCTAATGGTACATCAACTATCCGGTATCAATGCAATAAAAACTTTACAATGGCAATGATAAACACACTTGGGCAAACTGTTTTTTGCGGGGCTCATAAATTGGGGAGTGGTGAAATAATTATTGATGCTACCCATTTGCAAAAGGGCATTTATTATTGCAATATCTTAATGCAAGGTGGTACAAGGATAACCAAAAAAATTATGGTTAATTAATACGCCAAATTATCCTAACCAAAAGTCGGGGTCTCTAAAATTCCATATTTCAAAAAAAGACTATATTTGAAATCTTAAAAACAAAAATTAAAACAACAAAATAACTATCTAAGATGAAAAACAAATTGCTACAAACTATTAAAACATCAGCTATTGCCATGATGTTTCTGCTGCTTTTCGCAGGGAGTGCTTTTGCCCAATTAGGCGGCACTTACACTGTTAATGCTTCTGCCTCTGCCTCTGCTACTAACTATCAGGATGTAACTTCTGTAGTTGAAGATTTAACCGGTGGTACCCGCAGTGATGGCGGAACAGCTAATGGCCCTGGGGTGAAGAGTGCGGTATTAATTAATATTGCCTCTGATACCTATTATGGAAAGTATGACATCACACCAATTAGTGGGGCTTCAGCTACTAACTCAATTACCTTTACCTCTGCTGCTGCTGATAGTAGTAAAGTAATTTTGGCAGATACCTCCTATTACAACTACACATATAATTATGTTGTTAGGCTTAATGGCGCTGATTTTATCACCTTTAAAAAGGTTACAATTTTAAGGAGATTCCCGAAATCAAGTACTTACAATTATTATGGAAATGTGATAGTAATAAAAAACAACGCAG
>JAPLCZ010000269.1 GCA_026391915.1 Bacteroidota bacterium
TGCATTCTTTTTACAAGCCATCTATAAATTGTTATTAGTAGAATTGAGGCCGTGCCACTAAGCACTATAAACACGCAGAAGAATATGAAAAGGTTATTAATCTCCACACCAAGGAAAGATGGAATCTTAGCCCCAGCAGCAGCAGGTGCTTCCCCTGCCCCTGGAGGAATTAGAGCACTTAATGTTCCTGCAAATTTATTCGCAGCAGCATTTGCCAAAAACCAAGTCCCCATCAAAAGAGAAGATAAACGCAAAGGAGCTAATTTGCTTACCATACTTAACCCTATTGGAGATAAACAAAGTTCTCCCATTGTGTGTACAATATAGAGTGCAAACAACCAGAACATAGCAATCTTAGTTTGAGAATCAACACCATGCACTGCATAAGCAATAATTACATAACCTAATGCAACTAATGCTAATCCCATTGCCATTTTTATAGGAGATGAAGGCTCCATATTCACCTTAGCCAGTTTACCCCAAAGCATAGTAAATAATGGAGCAAGTAGAATGATGGCTAAAGGATTTATAGATTGAAACCAAGAAGCAGGGAATTCATTAACATGAAAATCTTTAACATATCCCATAAAAATAAGTGCGGCTACAGCAGCAATAGTTACCCCTTGCACTGACATAATAATGGATTTACTCCATTCGAAAAACCATCCAAAAGCTTTTGATAAAAAGAATAGCAATAATGCCGAAGCTCCAAGAATAACATATTTACTAATTGAAATACTGACCGCCCTATCAACTTGAGCATCGGCAAATAAGGTAAGAGATGCGCCTGCTTGTTCAAAACATGCCCAGAAAAAGATAACAAAGAATGCAAGGATAAAAATAACGATGATACGTTCACGTTCATCTTTGGTAAGTGTTTTATTACTTAATAAAAGTATAGGCATTATTACCATAGAGCCATAAATAATATAACCAATTGGGTCTAAATTATAGATGGTATGCCACATGGATTGTATATTTTCTACCAAAGGCAAACTAGCTGCATCAACTCCTGCAATTGCGTTTACTATAAATTTAAAATTAAGCACAGCGAAAATAAATCCTAGAGTGCCTAATTAAAGGAGAGAAGAAAGCTCCCATATTTATTCCCATATAAAAAATGGTAAATGCCCCATCAACCCTTGAATCATTTTTAGGGTAAAGTTGCCCAACCATAGTAGAGATATTAGGTTTAAAAAATCCGTTACCAATAATTAAAAGTGTTAAGCCTGCCCACATTAATGTTATTGCCTGCGGACTCTGCACACCTTCTGTTACTGCACCACCACTCATAAACAAAAGGAATTGCCCTATCGCCATCATTATACCTCCAACTAAAATACTTCTTCTATTACCCCAAAATTTATCAGCAATGTATCCGCCCAATAAAGGAGTAAGGTACACAAGTCCGGTAAAACTTCCGTAGATATTTGATGCCACAGCACCACTCATAAAAAGTGCTTTGGTCATAAATAAAACGAAGATGGCGCGCATGCCATAATAGCTAAATCGTTCCCACATTTCTGTGAAGAAGAGGAGGTATAAGCCCCGTGGATGTCCGCTTGTTGCGGCTACTGAATTTTGATTTTCACTCATATTATTTCTGTTGGTTTTTTAGAATTAAGTTGCTAAACTATGAAAAATTAAGAGAATACAAAGCCTTTATTTTTGCACAATAGGTTTTTCTGCTTTAATGTGTGCATAAGAAAACACTCCCTGCTCCAGCGCATCTGCCTGCCTGCCAGATTGCAGGAAGTTATCAAACCGTGTTTGAGAAATGATTCTTAGCCTCCTCAGCCAAATACCCAAATTGTATAAACGCTTAATTGTTTTGCGGAGATTGTTATAAGATACCATCACATTTTTGCTTACGTCTTTGTACTCAAAATTCTGGAATCCTGCTTTTGCTGCGTGGCTTTTATGTTCTTCCAAAGTATCTAAATCAGGGATTGCCCACGCATCAAATATTTGTTTGAGAAAGATTTCTTTTTCATGAGACATTGGGCGCGTGGGGCGCAGGTTTTCTGCAATTACCAATCTGCCGCCGGGTTTTAAAACTCTGAATGCTTCTTTATAAAACATAGATTTATCCTGGGTGTGGCAAAGGCTTTCGCAAGCCCATACAATATCAAAAGTATCATCTGCAAAGGGAGTTTGTAGATAATCCGCTACTAAAAATTCTACGTCTTTTACACCTTGCTTTTTGGCAAATTCTGTAGCACGGTTTACTTGCTTATCCACCAAAGTAATCCCCGTAACTATGGCATTGCGGTTTTGTGCCAGCCAAATGCTGGTATTGCCAAGGCCACACCCTGCATCCAAAACCTTATCTCCTGCTTTTACATGAGCCCAATCTGCCAATACTTCATTAGCCCTAAACACTGCCTGTGCATGTTTGGTTGCCTTTTCATCATAATACCCAAAGTGTAGCGCAGGGGTAGTTTTTAATCCCCAGTTCCAAACCAATTCATAATCAAACTGGGTGTGGTTGTAGTACTCTTTTATCTTTTTCTGTGAATCCATTGAAGCCCCGAAATTAGGGGGAGAAGTTTAAAGTTTAAGGTTTCATGTTTAAAGTTAGGGGAGGAATGATAGGTTCAAACTTCTCTTAAACGATAATTCACGAAGAGTCCCACAAGAAAAACGCGGAAAAGCGCAAAGAAATTTTTCAATTCTGCGTTTTCTCTGCGAGATATTTTTTTAACCTTTTTTTACCGCGACATACTCTGGCGCACTACCCCGCTACTTTTGCCGAAACATTTAAAAACACAGGTATGAGAAAGCAAAAAAACTTTGATATTAGCCAACTAAACATCATTAACCCTCCATTAGAAAACACAACTTCTAAAATTGGTTTGAGAGAGGTTTATACAGAAAGGAAAAATGACATGAATGAGTTTACTTTGTTTATTGCTCACTTCAATAACATTCCTAATTTCACTTATGATTTTAGTGTAAACGGTACTATCCCTCAAAGTGTGTAAGTAGAAAAAGTTATTCTAAATTTTTTTGAGCCCTTCATAGCTCAGAAAAAAATTTGGAAATAACTTTTTCGGTCTACTTAAATTACCAACA
>JAPLCZ010000065.1 GCA_026391915.1 Bacteroidota bacterium
AACAATTTAGGATCTGCGGTAAAAAGTTCTCTAAAAGCGAGATACAAGCTGTCTGACAGTTTTTGGTTTATACTATTTTTCCACTTATCATTTTACTAATTATTAGTTTGACAAGGAATCAAAATTTAACGGAGAAAAATAAATATTAGCTCCGTTGGACGGAGTCTCCTCGCCATCGTTGGTGGCACACCAAACGGAATAAAAAGTGAATAAAAATATATGTTTGGTGTGCCACCAACCATGGCAAAAGAAAGAATATTAAGAATAGAAAAAATTGAAAAAAATAATTATAATCCTTTTAGTGCTTGTTGAAGGCACTTGTTATGGACAATCAATAGACAATCTTGATGATAAAAATGGCTATAAAGACCTCAGATTTGGTATGCCTAAATACTTATTAAATGACAAGATTTCTAATTGCACAGAAAACGGAAACTGCTTACTGTTTGGTACCGAATACCGTAAAATCCGAAATGTATATATAGATGAAGTTTATTTAAAGTTCACTGATGATAAACTAACTGCTATATTTTTGACTGTAACGGGAGAGGAGAATGTTAATAGATTATTAAATATTTATAACAAAACTTACGGTACAACCACAAATTCAAATTTGGATAAACTAATTATGTATTGGGAGGGTAGTGCCGTAATTCTATCATATGATATTGATGTAGATCAAAATGGAAATGTTAAGGCGTTAGCCAGTATTGCCTCCAAAAACTTACTTAAGAAAAATTCAGAAATAGAAATTCAAAAAAATAAAGACGACCTTTAATTCCCCCGTTCACCCACGCTGGTCAAGATTTGTAATCTTGTCCTTCTTACTATAAGGATTTGTAATCCGTCAGTATTTGCTGCCACCAACATTAAACTTTAAACCTGCAACATTAAACTTCTTCATTTTATAAACTTCCTTCCCCGCCGAGTCTCCCGAAGCGTGGGTTTTTTGTGTGTAGTGGGGACTCGTCGGTACATATAAGCGCAACCAAGCTGTGCTGCCGCCAACATTAAACTTTAAACCTGCAACATTAAACTTCTTCATTTTATTTTATAAACTTACTCATTGCATCCGCATAAGCCTTGGCAACCCTTGCGGCAGCAAAGGCAAAATCATCCCCATCGCTGGCATAAATAATAGCACGGGAGAGGTTCACCAATATCCCAACGTCCCGCCTTATCACCCCAATGCGTGAGATAGATTTAAGGTCGCCACCCTGCGCCCCAACTCCCGGTATTAGCAGAAAATACTTCCTTGCCAACTTCCTAATTGCCCTAAGTTCTGCGGGCTTGGTAGCACCCACCACAAACATCATATTCTCCTCATTGCCCCATGTTTTTGCCTTTTTAATTACGTTTTCATAAAGCTTACCTCCCGTCATATTTCTGTTCTGGAAATCCTTACTGCTGGGGTTGGAGGTTAATGCCAAGATGATTGTCCATTTGTCTTTATGTTTTAAAAAAGGCATCACACTATCAGCACCCATATAGGGGTTTACGGTTACAGAATCAAAAGGGTAAGTTTCAAAAAAAGTTTTGGCGTACATATCAGCAGTATTGCCAATATCACCACGCTTTGCATCTGCAATAGTGAGGATATCCTCCGGAATTTCCTTTAAAGTTTTCTCCAAACTTATCCAGCCATTTACCCCCTGCGCCTCATAAAATGCAGTATTGATTTTATAAGCCACCGTATAGTCTTTGGTGGCTTCTATTATCTGTTTGTTGAACTCAAAAACAGGGTCATTATATTTTAATAGATGGGCAGGTATTTTACTGATGTCGGTATCCAGCCCCACACATAAATACGATTTCTTTTTGCGGATAGCCTTGATGAGTTGTTCTCTATTCATAATACGGCAAAGCTAAAAAGAGTTGTGAGTTGTTAGTTGGTAGTTGTTAGAAAAAGTTTAGGTGTATGTCCTTAAGGCATGATATGGGACTTTAATCTATCATCTCCAAATAACTTGATTCCCTTTTTTCTGACAACCAACAACCAATAACTAACAACTTTTTCTCATTTAGCTTTGCACCAAAATAAACACTGATGATAAGAGGACCTATCTCCCAATTTATGGAGAAACATTATTTGCATTTTAATGCCGCCGCCATGATGGATGCCGCCAAAGGTTATGAAACCCATTTGGCAGAAGAGGGCAAGATGATGATTACCCTTGCCGGCGCTATGAGCACCGCAGAACTTGGGATTTCCCTTGCCGAAATGATAAGGCAGGATAAGGTGCAAATAATCACTTGCACAGGTGCAAATCTGGAGGAAGATATTATGAATTTGGTGGCGCACAAACACTATAAACGTGTGCCTAATTACCGCGACCTAAGCCCCAAAGAGGAATGGGAATTATTAGAGAATCACTACAACCGCGTTACGGATACTTGCATCCCAGAGGAGGAAGCTTTTCGCCGCCTGCAAAAGCATATTTATAAGATTTGGAAAGATGCTGAAGATGCAGGGGAACGCTATTTCCCGCATGAGTTTATGTATAAGATTTTGAACTCAGGTGAGCTGGAACAGTATTATGAAATTGACCCTAAGAACTCTTGGATGCTTGCCGCAGCCCAAAAGAATTTGCCTATTGTAGTACCAGGTTGGGAGGATAGCACCATGGGGAATATTTTTGCCTCTTATGTTATTAAAGGGGAGTTAAAAGCCAGCACCATGAAATCAGGGATTGAGTACATGGTTTGGTTGGCAGATTGGTACCGCAAAAACTCAAGCGGCAAGGGCATAGGTTTCTTCCAGATTGGGGGTGGCATTGCAGGAGATTTCCCTATTTGCGTAGTACCCATGATGTATCAGGATTTAGGTTGGGAGGAAGTGCCTTTCTGGAGCTACTTCTGCCAAATCAGTGATTCCACAACCTCGTATGGTTCTTATTCCGGTGCCGTGCCCAATGAAAAAATAACCTGGGGAAAACTCGGAATAGAAACCCCGAAATTTATTATAGAATCTGATGCCTCTATAGTAGCACCTTTGGTTTTTGGTTGGCTGCTGGGGTGGTAGAGGGGAAGTAATTATGAATTAAAAATTAAGGATTATAAATTGAAAACAAATTCACATACCCACACATCTATAATTTATAATCTAAAATCTATAATTATTTTATTTTGAACTCAATAAATAAAACCGCTTTAATCATCCTTGATGGATGGGGAATTGGGAATAATGACCCTAAAGAAAATGCTATTGCCGCAGCAAAAACTCCGTTTATGGATAAGCTCATGGCAACATACACACACAGCCAACTTCTTACTTTTGGGGGGAATGTTGGTTTGCCAGATGGGCAGATGGGTAACTCAGAAGTAGGGCATATAAACATTGGCGCAGGCAGAGTAGTGTATCAGCAGTTTGCCTCAATCAACAAAAGTTTTGCAGCGCATGAAATTGATAAGCACCCCATACTTGAAGAGGCTTTTGATTATGCCAAAACCCATCACAGAAAAATACATTTTATTGGGTTGGTTTCTGATGGCGGCGTGCACTCACATATTGAGCACCTAAAAGGGCTTTGCACTATTGCCCAAAATCAAGGGGCTGAGAATGTATTCATCCATGCCTTTATGGATGGTCGGGATACTGACCCCAAAGGTGGCGCAGGTTATATTGATGATTTGCTCAATCATATCCAAAATACCAACATAAAACTAGCATCCATTATTGGGCGTTACTATGCCATGGATAGGGACAAAAGATGGGAACGTACCAAGCTTGCCTACGACCTTTTGGTGCATGGCATTGGCACACCAGCTAAGGATGCTTTGGTTGCCATTGAGCAATCTTATGCAGATAATGTAACTGATGAATTTATTAAACCAATAGTGATAGTAGATGATAATTCAGAACCAATTGCAACTATTGCTGAAGATGATGTTGTGGTGTTTTTTAATTTCAGAACGGATAGAGGAAGGCAACTTACTATTACCCTCACACAGCAGGATTTCCATGAACAGAATATGCACAAAATGCCTTTGCATTTTATCACTTTTACTGAATATGATAAAACCTATCAAGGCATAAAAGTACTCTACCCTGAGATTGATTTAAGCATGACTTTGGGTGAGGTTTTAGAGAAAGAAAACTGTACCCAATTGCGCATGGCAGAAACAGAAAAATACCCTCATGTCACTTATTGATGCAATCAATTCTACCAAGCCTGATTTCCTTGTTTTAAACTATGCCAATACAGATATGGTAGGGCATACAGGGGTTTTTAGTGCAGTGGTGGAAGCGGTAGAAACCGTTGATAGCTGTGCAGATAAATTGGTTGCCACACTCATGGCAAATAACTATAGTATCCTTATCACCGCTGACCACGGCAATGCAGATTTTATGGTAAATGCTGATGGCACTCCAAATACTGCACATACTACTAATCCTGTCCCATTAATCTTAATTGAACTACAAAAAAATCACAACTTAAAAAATGGCAAACTTGCCGACCTTGCACCCACAATTTTAAATATGATGGGGCTTGCAGTGCCAGCACAAATGACGGGGGATAATTTATTGAAAGCAGTTTAAAGTTTTATGTTCAAGGTTTAAAGTTATGAACTATTGGCCTTAGTTTTTTTAGGAAAATTTCTTGTGAATTTTTTAGGGATGGAATAGCTACTGAAACAAGTTCACCATGACGAATAATCTCAGAACCTACTAAACCTCATATTCTTTCAACGCCTTACCCGCCATCTCAAAAGCAATGGAAGTATTACCGCCCCAAGCGCCATCAGCACCACCATGTATTGCTAAGTGGTGGGCTGCATCTGCATTAGTTCCATCCAAAACTGTTTGCTGTATTTTTATTACTTTATCCCGAGTTAAGGTAGCGGGATTAAAATCCATTACCATTGGGCGAATGGTAAGCCCATTTAATTTTTCAGATAATTTAGTAAAACGGTTGGTGTATAAATCCATATACCATTTTGCACCGCCAGAAACCAGCTTAGCATAAGGGGCAAAATTGCCTGAAGCGAGTGCATTTACAGCAGCTATTGCAGAAGCATTTCGGCTATTAAAAGTATTGAATGCTTTTGCAGCAAGGGTAAAATCCTGTAAAGCAGTTTCAAATTCTTCCACCGAATAATTATCCATGGGTTTAGGAATATGAGGTTGCAAGCAAATAAGATAATTGCTGTGCCACGTAAGTTGGTTGAATCCATAACCACGGTAACGGTAAAAATCACATTTATTGGCGGCGGTTTTAACCGCCAAAGGGGCAGCATCAGGGTAGGCTTGTTCATTCCAAAGTTGCACATCAGCCACCGAAGAAATAATTCCCCATGCCTTAAGTTGGTCACCTGCAAGGCGGTTATTGGGGGCAAGGTTATAACTGTATTTGGATTGCCCATTGGGCATAATTTTATTGAACATATAGGCCTGCCCACCCAACTCACGCATGGGTTGAAACCTACCGCCTGTTTCATTATAAATAATACAAAAATGCCCAATAAATTCGTTGAGATTCATCTCTGATTTGCCAACCAATAAGGCTACATTTTTAAGAACAGTATCAAAATTAGTGGGGTTAATTCTATTGGCAAAGAATGGGAATTTGCCAAAGATGTTTGTATTGAACCAATCTGCGAATGGCTGATAGTTAATGGTGAAGTTTTTTGAAATCACGGGTTGAAAATTAGTTTAAAATTTGGGGTTTATATTTCAAGTTTAAGCAAATTCACCAACATGAAACTTTGAGTTTAAAAATCCCAAATCGGATTTCGCTTTCTGTTGCGGATATAATTGCCAATGTTGATAACAAATGCGGCAATCAAATAAAAAATAATGGGTGAGCCAATAGTTAAAAAGGTAATGTAGATAAAGAACATTCTAATGCGTGAAGATGCTATACCCATCTTATCACCCAAGGCGGAAAACACCCCGAACATTTTGAGTTCTGTGAGTTCTTTAAATTTATCTACAAGGTTAAACTGTCCCATTTTGAGAGGGCAAGTTATAACGGAAACCTAACATTAAGAGTGTTCAGTTTTTTTATGGGGATATACCCAACTCATATCCCATTATTGATTTAGGAACTGGCCAAAGTGTTAGTCTCCATTTTGATGAATTGGTGAATAACCCAAAAGATTATCAGTTTACCATTATTCATTGTGATGCCAATTGGCGCCCCAGTCAATTGATAAAGAGTGAATTTATTGAAGGTATGTTTACGGATTACCTTAGCGGATATCAGGTTTCTACAGGTACTTATAAGGGGTATGTGCATTATAGGTTGGCGTTTCCATCACAGAATATGAAGCCAAAAATTAGTGGTAATTATCTGTTAAAAATCTTTCTGGATAATGAGAAGAATGTGGTGATAACCCGCAGGTTTTATGTTGTGCAAAAAGATATGAATGTAAGCGGGGAAATGCTGCGCCCTTCATCTCCAAGGTACAACGATACTAAGCAACAAATCAGTTTTACTATTAATACTAATGAGATGAATGTGGGTGACCCATTCAATGATATTAAAGTAGTTATACGCCAAAACTGGAGACCAGATAATGAACTCGCCAACCTAAAACCTAAATATGTTGAGGGCAAAAAACTCATTTATAATTATGATGATGAAGCCTTATTTGATGGTGGCAATGAGTTCCGCTTTTTTGATATTAGGGATGTAAAGTATAGGTCAAATGGGGTTAGATATTTTATGTTTGACTCTGCAACTAAGCTTTATTCTGCCACGCTGTTTGAGGATGAAGACCACTCAGGAAATGCCTACACAAAATATATAGACCAAGATGGCGGTTATATCAATCTCTCAAATAGCAATGACCTTGCTTTTATTAATGCAGATTACATCTGGGTGGATTTCCGTCTTAGAATTCCTTATGCTGATGAGAGCAAAGATGTGTTTGTATATGGAGGCTTGAGCAATTGGCAATTGGATAAAAATTTCAAACTCACTTATTCGCCAAGGGATAAGGAATATCAGGGAAGGATATTATTGAAACAGGGTTTTTATGATTACCAATATGTAACCCTTGATAAAAGTGGGAATGCAAATTTTACCGCTATGGAAGGTAGCCATTGGGAAACAGAAAACAACTATTCAGTGTTTGTTTACTTCCGCCCTATGGGTGCTAATTATGATTTGCTGGTGGGCAAAGCCTCACTTAATTCGGCAAAATAAAATCTTGGTAGCGGAGGATATCAACTTCCTTTTCCAACTCCACTTTTCCTAAGAGAACTTCCGTAAAATGTTTCGCAAAATAGGGAGCTAACAAAACACCTTTTGTGCCCATGCCGTTAAAAATTGCAATGTTTTTATGGATTGGATGAAAGCCAATAAAGGGTCTTCTGTCCTTTACTGTAGGGCGGATTCCCGCATCTTGAGAAATTATTTTGAAGTCGAGATTAATAATGGATTTTAAGGCCGAAGTAAGTTCTGATTTGCCTTCTTCCGTTGGTGATTCCTCAAGAGTTTCCCAAACATAGGTAGCACCCATTTTATATTCATTAGGGGCTTGCATGGGCACTAAGTATTTGCCTTTAACAACAATATCGTCCAAGTTAATCTTTGAGGAAAATTGAAGGGTTTCCCCTTTAGCGAAATTGAAAGGCAGGTTTTTGAAATAAGGATTTTCAATGGCTTTGTACCCCTCGCAGAAAATAATTTTTTTAGCAGTGAAGTCTTTATACAGAACTCTATTTTCATTAATGATTAGCTGAGAGAAATCAAATGTTTCAGCGATGATTGTTGTCTTGTCTTCAAGATAAATTTTATAAGAATCAAGAAAGGTTTTGGTATCTAAATATCCTCCTCCTTTAATCTCAATAAACCCATGTGGTACATTGATGTTTGGGTTTATTGAATTATTTTTAGGAAGTATAGCAACATAGTTTTCATACTCAAAATCATTCTTACGCTTTTGCCAAAAGTCCATTTCTTCTTCATTGGCAAGTACCCTTAAAATAGTTTTATGATGAAAGAATTTTGCTTGCAGAGTTTTCTCTAATTCAACATAAACTTGATTGATAAAAGGAAGGAACTCATCCACCCTCCAGGATTTAACCAACCGCCTACCTGTTACAGGATTTACAATCCCCGCTGCTATTTTGGATGCTGTTTTTTCTTTTGCTCCATCAATAATTAATATAGTTTTGCCAGCCTTCAATAGAAAATAGGAGAGGAGGCTGCCTGCTAATCCTTGCCCAACAATTATGTAATCAAATTCTGTTTTAGGCATGGTAACTTTAAATTAAGAAGCCACGCTTTTGGCGTGGCTTCTTAAACTAATTTCTTAATAATTTATGATTAACGAATTGACCAATATATATAAACACTGTGCCCGCCGTTGGCTAATTTAATAGGGATTTTCGGGTCTTTATTAGCAGAGGTAATTGGGTTAAGGTTTGTGATTAGGAAAAGCTGTTGTTCTGTACTTTGGCTTTTATCCAAATCAAAAAGTGCCCAATCCCATGCCTCATTAGTTAATTTATAACTAACAGAAGAAGAAAATAATGGCCATTGAAAAGGGACATCTGATGGTTTTACATCATCTTTAACATCCATAGTTTTTTTGCCATCATAAAGGTAGTTGGCAGCAGCAGTGGGGCCGCAACGGAAAAATAAATCCGGACCTGTAGAATCATAAGTTGTAAGATTAAAATCCCAAGGCTTTTTAGTAATGGGTTCAGTAAAGTTTACAGCTTTTACAACTACACTATCAATATATCTTTCACCAATAGTTATCTCTTGTGTGGTAGTGCGGTTAAATGTTTTCTTATAGCTGTAGATTTTTAGCGTAACAGTAAACTTCCCCAATTTTTTATAAGTATGCGCAGGTTTTTCTACAGTATCAATAGGGGTAGAATCACCAAAATTCCACTCCCAATAATAACCATCTCTTGAGCACTGAACCACATTTACTTTTGAATTTAGTTCCGCCGTATTAACTGATAACTGAAAACATGCGGTGGGGATTTTATCCACTGGTGTTGTTCCCGTGGTAGATGTTGAAGTAGTGGTGGTTGTAGTGGTTTTTCTTTTACAAGCTCCTAAAAATGTGGCAGCTATAAAAGTGAAAATGACAATTTTTTTCATATTGTGTTTTGTGTTTTAATGGTGTAAAATTACTACTCTCTTATTTTATAAATATAAATTTTGTAAAATTACTTTAATGACGTTAGCCAGTTTAGGTTGGTTAGGATTGAGGTGACTTACCAGCAGTTCTTCTATAAAAGAAAATTACATCAAGTAAAAAAATAAAAAAGATGGAGAGTAAAGTATTCAAAAAAATACGAGTTAAAGTATAGCTGAAATTACTAAAAGTAAATGCCGCCAATAGACTTAAATACAAATGGAAAATTACTGACATAATACTTATATAGGTTAGGAAAGGGGCAATCCCTAAAAACGAAGTATGCATATTCGCAATCTCATCATCACTCATTTTTTTAAGGAACCTTAGCAATGGATTTCGGATGTAGGCAAGTAAAACACATGGCGCGGTAAATACGCCAGGGGTGTAAGCAAAAGAATCTAAAATTATCCCGATAAGGAAAGCTAACGGGAGGAATATCCAGTGTGGCATACGCGGCATAACAAGTATTATGTAAAAGAAAATAATAGGGCTGGCAATCTGTAAAACAAAAATTTTGTTAAACACAAATACCTGCAACAGCATCAGGAATAAAAACAGAAAAGAGTATTTTAAGATGTCCCTCATTTTTCCTCCTCCTTGCTTTTTTGTTCAACAGTTTCCTGCTCTTTTTTCATGATATTATTAACCACATATACCTTACGCACATTGCGCATATCTGCAAATAATTTCACCCTGATATTGAAAAAAGTTTCTCCCATTTCTACACTTTTAATAACACCTACTGGGGTGCCATAAGGGAAGGTAACAGAGTATTGGCTGGTAACCACTACTTGCCCTTTATGCGCTTTTGCCTGAATTGGTATGTCTTTCAAAATCATCTCATCAGGATATCTACCATCCCAAGTAATTGTGCCTACAACTTTAATATCTGCTATCTCTGCACTGAGGTTAAACTCTGAGTGAAGCACAGAAAGTACAGTAGAAAAATGAGGAGAAACATTTCTTGTAATACCAACAATTCCTTCGGGGCTTACAACTCCCATTAGCTTGTTGATGTTTTTCTCAGAACCAATATCTAAAGTAAGGTAGTTGTTTTTATTGTTCACAGAATTATTGATTACCTGTGATGGTATAAAGCTAAATTTCTGTTTATAAACCGTATCATTTTTATCATGCTGCCTTGCTGTATCAGCATATTTTGAGCTTAGTAATTGAGTGCGCAAACGTGCATTTTCTGCAAGTAATTGGTTATTGGTTTCCAGCAGATTGAAGTATTGATTTACCTCATCATACATTGCATAAAATTTACCTGATGCCTCATAGGTGTAATCAAACAAAGCAGCGCTTTGGTACTTATTAAAATTGATAACAAGATAGAGGCTGATAGACTGCAATAACAGGAAAAGAAACAAACGATAATACCTTACAAAAAACGCAATAAGGTTACTCATTTTATCCCGTCATGATGTGCTTATAGCGGTTGAGATATTTTAGCGCTATCCCTGTTCCACGCACTACTGCACGCAAGGGGTCTTCTGCAATATAAACTGGGAGCCTTGTTTTAATTTTGATTCTTTCATCCAGCCCACGAAGCAATGCACCACCACCTGTTAAATAAAGTCCGGTTTGGTAAATATCTGCTGAAAGTTCCGGTGGGGTACTTTCCAAAGCTTTCAAAATTGCTTCTTCTATTTTAGTAATGGATTTATCAAGGCAAGTAGCAATTTCGGAGTAAGAAACTTTTATTTGCTTTGGGATACCCGTCATTAAATCTCTTCCGTTTACGGCATAATCAGGTGGAGGATTTTTGAGTTCACTCATGGCAGAACCTACTTCAATTTTTATTCTTTCTGCGGTTCTTTCTCCTACAAGCATGTTATGTTCGCGGCGCATATATTCAGTAATATCAGAGGTGAATTCATCTCCAGCAATTCGGATGGATTGGTCGCATACAATCCCTGCCAAAGCAATCACCGCAATTTCCGTAGTGCCACCACCAATATCAATCACCATATTTCCCATGGGTTCTTCCACATCAATCCCAATCCCAATAGCGGCTGCCATAGGTTCTGGGATAAGATAAACTTCTTTGCTACCACTCCTTTCTGCGGAATCTTTTACAGCACGTTTTTCTACCTCAGTAATGCCGGATGGAATACAAATTACCATTCTTAAATGTGGCGAAAACCAACGGCTTTTTCCTTTGTTAATCATGCCTATCATCCCACGCAGCATTTGCTCTGCTGCTTGGAAATCTGCAATTACTCCGTCCTTTAATGGGCGTATAGTTTTTATGTCATCATGCACTTTGCCATGCATTTGTTGGGCAAGCATACCCACAGCTTTTACCTCGCCAGTTTTGCGGTTGATGGCAATGATAGATGGCTCATCAACCACCACTTGGTCTTTATGAATAATAAGGGTGTTGGCGGTGCCAAGGTCAATTGCCAAATCCTGTGTAAATATATCAAAGAAACCCATTGTAGTTTTTAGTGTTTAAAATGTCTTATACCCGTTGTTACCATTGCCATATTATGCGCATTGCAATACGCTATTGAATCGTTATCCCTTATAGAACCTCCCGGATGAATTACTGCCGTTATCCCGGCTTTTTCTGCTATCTCCACACAATCTGGGAATGGGAAAAAAGCATCGGATGACATTACAGCACCCTGCAAATCAAACCCAAAATTTTGTGCTTTGGCAAGGGCTTGTTGCAAGGCATCTACCCTAGAAGTTTGCCCCACACCTATGCCAATAAGTTGTTCATCTTTTACCAAAACTATAGTGTTTGATTTTGCGTGTTTAACAATTTTGTTCGCAAAAATAAGGTCTTTTAATTCAGTATTGGAGGGGTGGCGGGTAGTTACTTTATTTAAATCAGATTCTGATTGGGTTGAGGTATCAAAATCTTGCAATAATTTACCACCCAAAATACT
>JAPLCZ010000224.1 GCA_026391915.1 Bacteroidota bacterium
AGCCCATACATTGATAACCGCCCCGCTACCACACCCACACCCCCCGAAGCCCGTGAATACATGGCAATGGGCTGGCATGATGACCACGAAATTGGGGTAATGAGCAATATTGTGGTGGTGAATGTGGTGTAGGTGAACACAACCCCCTAAAATGGAAAAAGCAAGGTGCGCCTACCCTTTATGCCGGGTGTGCCTTGCCAATTCCTAAACTGATGTATGAAAATATAATAAATATACCCTGAATAACGGCGAGGGGTGGCTGGTGAAGAGGATGGGGTAGGGGAATGAAAAACGAACTAACAAACACATAAAAAATTTAAAGACATGAAAAACAAAATTTTATCGTTGGGATTTACAGGACTTGTACTACTATCAAGTTGTGACCCCTTAAAAAGAATTAAATTTAATCAACTTCCACAAAGTGTACTGCCAAATGAAATGAAATCAGGAAGGTTATATCTTAAAGATATTTCTGGTGGAATTTGGATAAATCATCCTGAAGACATTCCAGGTACAAAATTATATGTCTATTATTTTGATGATAGTACCTATACTTACCCATCATCAAGAACATATCCTCAAAAAGTTAAAGAGAAAGTTACTTTAAACTCAACCCCGCATATAAGAGTAAATGGTAAAGCCGTAATTACAAACAGTAATGATTTTGGATTATTTCTTTCCGCCTTTAACTTACAGAACAATTTGACAACCGAAAAGGCAGCTGATCTTGTAATTACAGATTTCAACGAAGCAACCGTTGAGGGTCAATATTTTCAAGATAGCCTTTCAAAGATTAAACTGAACGATACAACTGAATTTATAATAGGAGAAGATGGCAAAGCTATTCTTCCTAATGAAATTTATTATGTAAGAGGAGTTAATATCACCACGGTAGCTTTGACTATGGCTGATAAAATTACGAATTCATCTCAGGTTACCGCTACCGTTTTCAAAATGAACAATAGTGTATTTTCTAGTGCAGCAACTTCAACTTCTGATTATAAAATAGGACTTACTGTTACAACTCTTTTTAAGCAACCAACCTCGCATAAAAAGACAATAGAAGTACTTAATGATAAAAGTGTTGCATTAAATCCATTCAGGAGTCCCCAGCAAAAACAAAAACTAATTCATCAGCACCTACAGCAACTGAAACACCTACAGGAACAACAGAAACAACAACAGCAGCAGCAACAGCAGCAAATAAAGCAACAAATACAACAACAAATGTAGCAAAAATAGACTTCCGCTACCCCGGATGCGCTTCGCTTAACATCCGGGACAATGGAGGTCAAAACCGTGAAACATTTACTAACTAAATATAAAACTATGAGAAAAGTTATTTTTTTATTGATTATTTTGTCTTTAACAACATTGTCATTTGGACAACCTAGACATATTACTGTTAAATTACACAGTGTAATAGGGTACGGACAAAACGAGGAGTTTGCAAAAAAAGCAGCAACAGCACTTGAGCAGGTATTAAATTCTGACGAATTTAGAACTCGAATGTTAGCAATGACATACTTAAGAACAAATGGACTTACAAACCAACAACTGTATGACAAAATCATGACAGCACATGAAGAACAAGGCGATGGTGGTCAAGATGGTGTTGTAGATTTAAGAGTAAGAACATTAAGAATAGATGGAAACGAATCTAAATGGAAGGACAATTGTGAAATTGGTTCACACTCTGGAACAATTGGAATTGACGGAAATGGAGATGGCGTTACCGCTATTTGTCCACAAAGATTAACACTTTGGGTAAGTGAAAATAATGTTGCTGAATTATCAGGACATTACGCACATGAATATATGCATATACTTGGGTTTGGTCATTCCAAATTTTTGGGAACGCAGGCTTGGAGAGAAAAAACCTTTGTTTACAAAATTGGCAACCTAGTTTCTGAACTTGTAGAAAAACAAATGAAAGCAAATAAATAATCCCGTTATCCCAGATTTTAAACGAAGTACATCTGGAACAGCAGATGTTCCATAAATCATTAAAAAAAAACCTAGCTCTCCCGAATGTTAGCGCAGCGCATTCGGGAGGTTAGATAAAAAAGGATTTTTAATCCGACAAAAAACGGTTCAAGAGAACCTTAAATTATCTTCTCTCCCAAATGCCCCTTCGGAACATTTGGGAGAGCCCAGGTGGTGTTAAAAGGGGGGCTTGAAGAATGACGAAAGGTTTGCATGATTACAATAAAAATTCTTAGTTTCGTTGACGAAACACTACGGATGGAAAGGGAAACCTCAATAATTAACACTATGGATGATTTTAAACTTTTAAAAGAACTTTCTGATGGATTTTCAACACAAGCAAAATTGGCCACTAAGTATTGGTTCTTCTTGATGTTCGTATCAATAATATCCATTTCTCATCAACATATGGAAAATATAAAAACAGTTAAGCTTCCTTTAGATTTAGGAGAGGTTTCTTATTTAGAATTCAATTCATTCATGGTACTGTTGGTTTGCGCTACCTCTATTGCTTTTGCATCATCACTTTTCCAATCTTTAAGAACTAGAAAACTAATTCAGAATGTAATAGATAATACACCTCACGAAAAACTTTTTATAGAGAACGTACATATTCAAGATATATTTGATTCTATAGTAACCCAAAATATTCATAGAGTTGCCCCTATTGCTCAATTTCTTCAAGGCGAGAACCAATTTTTTGGAGATAAAAAGCCGAGTAAATTTATAAGATATATTGGGGCGATTACATATTTTATTTTGAAAATTACTTCACTGGTGTTGCTTCATTTAATACCAATATATGCACTGATTACAAATTTTCTTCTATTCACGAAATTGCCACATGGTAACCTCTGGGGTTTACCATTTTATTTTTATTGGATAATATATTTAATATCATTATCTATATTTTTAATTATGATAGTTACTGATTTGAAATACTTATTGAAGGTAATAAAAAGAATAGCTAAACCTGCCGCCCCGGTTGGTTGCACACCAAACGGAATAAAAAGTGAATAAAATAAGTGTTTGGTGTGCCACCAACCACGGCAGTGAGGGTACTACATTACATAATGATAGCTTAATTAGTTATACAATGGTTTCCTATGTTCAACAGATTTTTGATGTGATCAAAAACTCATGGAACTCTCAAAATGAAACTTACCAATCTACCACGAGTTTTAATACTTCCATAACTGCAATTGAGAATGATATCACCACGAACCATACTATAGTTTATGATGCAAATACATTTAAAGGAAATGAGTACGCAACTTTATTAGCAGCATGCGAGATTGCTAAAAGCAGTTATAGCTATTGGATTAATGTTGGTGCGAATTCTAATGATGCATGGCATACCAATGTAGATTTTAATTATGGAGGACATAATAACAACGGAACTGGAGGAGGTGCTACATGTAAGATTTGGAGGTTTATTAAAAGAACAGCGGCAGATGTAGGTGGTTTTTTTGGAGACTTATCTGGGGGGCACTTTATAGTTACTGGACGTGATTTGATGGATAACCCTACTGAATGGGGCTACTCAGTTACTTTATCAGAAGCTTGGGATAGTGGTAGTGCCGAATCAGACTGTGTTGAATAATTATTTAAGGCGCCCTTTTGCTTTTAAGAGGGCGCTTTATCTTTTCTTTTTGCTTTTTAATTTTAATATTGTTTTAGCACAAAAAATTGAGCTATCAGGTAAAATATTAGATGAGAGGACTAAAGAACCTGTAGAATATGTACTCATTATAAACAACAAATTATCATCTGTTTACTCCACCGACTCCTCCAACATTTTTAGATTTGAGATAAGCTCCAAAAATAAAGATGATACAATAATTTTTCATAGGGTTGGTTATAAAGACATTTATGTATCAACTGATTCTTTGAGGAAAACATCTCTAATTCTTATGCGTCCTGAGATATTTACTACAAAAGATATTTTAGTTACAGGATTAACACCGATTGCTATATATAAAAATATGCTAAATAATCTAAAAAAAAATTATTGTACTTCTTCCTTTTTCTATGGGAATGCATATTATAGACATTACAGCATTTGTAACGATTCCTTTATCAAGGAGGATAATGAAATTGTTTTTGATTTATTCACAGATAGGAATAGTTACTCTTTTGATAAGGTTAACTATTTGTTTGGCAGGCATACCGTTTCAGAATTAAAAAACTTTGATATTGATTTAGTGTCTAATATTCATCAACTAACCAAACAAAGTATAATCACTGACAAAAAGTTTCTTGAAAAGATTGTGAACAAAAAAAAGTACATTATAAAAACACTTGAGGAGGACACAACAATTGAGCAAAAGTTCTATACACTAAGAATCTACAGTATAAAAGAAAAAAATTTCTATATTACTTTTAAAATTGATAAATCAGATTTTGGAGTGCATAAAATTAGCTGTGAACTAATTCCGGGTAAGTTGGCAAATAGAAAGTACGCTTTCCTTTATCCGGGAATCAAAAAACAAGAATCAATTTTTTTTAGAAATGAATATGAATTTAAAAAATTTAATAACAAATATTACCTTTCAAAACATTTATTGAAAGAATACAATCTTTTCTATACTGATAATGATTCAATAGTCAGAAACAAAATTTGTAACATTGCATTTATTGAACCTATTGATTCACCTACCTTAACGGAACCAAATTCATTTAAATATCAAGGTAATCAAATCATGAAGGGTATTTTTGATAAAAACAACATCGATGACAAAGAACATAAATTTAAAGACTATGATTACTCAAAGATAAAAACCTATTTTAAAGAGGACTATTTCCCCTTTGGAGAGTTTAACAAAAAGTAAGTAATGTTAATAAGAAGGTGAAAACAGCAACAAAATTTTAACACAAACCAAGCTATAAATGTGGCACATTTACCAAAGGGCATCTACATTATTACCCTAAAAAATAATGAGGCTGTGTGGCATGGTAAGTTTGTAAAAGAGTAAGGGAGCAGTTGTCAGTTGATAGAAAAAAAGATATTTTCTGTGGTTTACTAGACAGCTTACATTGAGAGGGGGTGGGGTCTTCGCCCAACTCATAGTTCATAGTTCCCCTAAATCTCCACCGTAAAAGCATTCAGCCCATCCTCTTGCACATGGTAGGTTAGGCTAATGGGTAAAAAGGTAGGTTTGCTCTCCGGCTTTTATAATGTCGCCATCATTAATAAATTGTATGGCAATGCCATTGGGCGTGGGGGAGATAATAATCTCCGGCTTATTGTTATGGCTGTATTGTCTTGCGTTTTTGAGCAGGTTAATAAAAGCAGTTTTTAGCAGGCGCAAATTGCCTTTTATGGTGAGCTGGTTTTCGTTTTCAATAGCCTCTGCAATGGTAAAGTTAAACGCTGTTGTTTCATCCATCAGTTTCAGCTCTTCTATCACATCAAAAAGGAGTTCATCCACGCGTATGCTATCCGTAAAATTGCCTGCCTGTTTGGTTTCATATTTAGAGAGTTCCAGCAGGGCATTAATAATATTGGCAAGTTCTTTTATGCCTTCTTTTTGTTGCTGCACACTGCGTTTTAGTTCTGCTAAATCCTCCAGCTTCTCCAGCCTCTCAAAGTTAGATACCAGCACCGCAATTGGGGTTTTTAGCTCATGGCTTATGTGGTGTATAAAATGGCTCTGGAACTTAAACGCCTGGCTAAGATTGGTGAGCAATTGGTTAAATTTTACTGCCAGCAATTCAATCTCATCCTTAGTGTTGGGTATGCTGAGGGCGGCATCGCCAAAGTCGGCATCCATAGCACCAATTTCATCTGCCATTTTGCTAAGCGCATTGGAGAGGCGGCGTGAGAGCAGCAAAGAAATAATGAGTATGGCGGCAGAGAGGGCAAAGAACATATCTGCCCACAATTTCCTCCTCCCCGCTTTCGGTTTCTATCAATGGGGTTTTAGTATTTAGCTTCCCTAAAACCTCCTCGGAAAAAAGTATTTTAGTATCGTGGATGCTGGAGTAGATAAGGTGTTTGTCGTGGTCATAAATAAGGACTTCTTCTTTATCCAGCCCTTTTACATCTGCCTCATCTGCTATATTTAATAATTGGTGATTGATGTGCTGGGTCTCCACCAAAAAGTTGGTGGTAGTAAGTATTTTATCCTCCAGCCTTTGGTCAAATTCGTTTTGGCGGTAGTTGGCAAAAAACAGATAAACCACCCAAACACTCACCGCCAGTAAGCTGATAATGGTGGTGGAAAAATAGAGAATTATCTTATTCCTAAGCTTCATCAGAATCTATATAATAGCCAAAACCCACTCTGGTTTTAATGAGTTTTTGGGCGGCGTTTTTATCAATTTTATTGCGCAGGAGGTTTATAAAAACTTCAATGGTATTGGTATTAACATCAAAGGCAGAACCCCATATTTTTTTAATGAGTTCTTGTTTACTCACTGAGTTGCCGCCTGCCACGGCAAGGGCTAAAAGTATTTGGTATTCTCTGGCTGTGAGGTCAATTTTTACCCCTGCCCTATGCACGGTTTTGGTGTGGGTATCTATCACAAGGTCGGTAATTACTATGGGTTTTTCTGCAATGCCTGATGGGTTGGCTTGGCTCTTTTTAATGTGTGCTTTTACGCGGGCCAATAGCTCTTTAAAATAAAATGGTTTGGTGAGGTAGTCATCAGCACCGCAATTAAAACCTTCTACTTTGTCATCTACCTCATCAAAAGCAGTAAGCATAATTACTGGCGTACTTTGGTTGTAGGTGCGAAATTGCTTGCACAAATCATAACCATTTTTGTGGGGTAGGTTGATGTCCATAATAACACACTCAAAATGAGTTTGTTTGAGGATTTTCTCTGCCAT
>JAPLCZ010000185.1 GCA_026391915.1 Bacteroidota bacterium
CTTTCCAGCTCATGCACGCCAACTTTGGCGGAAACTTCAATGCCTATGAGGGCTACCTTTCCCATTTATGGTTTGTAATTTTGCCACAAATCTATTTTAAATATGTCATCGGAAACTCACAATAACGGAACTGCCACTCAAAAATCTGCTTTCACAGATAAGTATGAATATCATGATTATTATTTGATGGATGAATTGCTTACCCCAGAGCATCTCCTCATCAAACAAACAGTGCGGGATTGGGTGAAGAAAAGCGTTACGCCCATTATTGAGGACTGTGCGCAGAAGTGTGAGTTTCCTTTTCATCTGGTAAAAGAAATGGGTGAGTTGGGGATTTTTGGCCCTACCGTTTCCACTGAATATGGCGGGCAGGGATTGGATTATATTTCCTACGGATTGATGATGATGGAAGTGGAAAGGGCGGACTCTGGCATACGCAGTACGGCATCAGTGCAGGGGTCTTTGGTGATGTATCCCATCTATGCTTTTGGCAGTGAAGAACAGAAGAAAAAATACCTCCCCAAACTTGCAAGTGGTGAGTGGTTGGGCTGCTTTGGATTAACAGAAGCCAACTTTGGCAGCAACCCAAGCGGCATGGTAAGTAACATAAAAGATATGGGTGATTATTACCTCCTCAATGGCTCTAAAATGTGGATATCCAATTCGCCTATGAGTCAGGTAGCCGTGGTGTGGGCAAAGGATGAAGAAGGCGTTATACGCGGGATGATTGTGGAACGCGGCATGGAGGGTTTTTCCGCCCCAGAGATTCATGGTAAATGGAGTTTGAGGGCTTCCATAACAGGGGAGTTGGTATTTGATAATGTTAAGATTCCTAAAGAGAATATTTTACCCGGCGTGAAGGGATTAAAAGGCCCTTTGAGTTGTTTGAATAATGCCCGCTACGGTATTGCATGGGGTGCAATGGGTGCAGCGTTAGATTGCTATGATACGGCACTAAGATACTCTAAAGAACGCATTCAGTTTGATAGGCCTATTGCAGGTTTTCAACTTACGCAAAAGAAGTTGGCGGAGATGATAACAGAGATTACCAAAGCGCAATTGCTCACTTGGCGTTTGGGGGTTTTGAAAAATGAAAACCGTGCTACTCCTGCACAGATTTCTATGGCAAAAAGAAATAATGTTGCAATGGCAATGACCATTGCCAGAGAAGCCCGCCAGATACTTGGTGGCATGGGGATTACAGGTGAGTATTCCATCATGCGCCATATGATGAATCTGGAATCGGTAGTTACTTATGAGGGCACACATGATATACATTTATTGATTACCGGGATGGATGTAACGGGGATAAATGCGTTTGGGAATTATGAGGAGTAAGTTTAAATTTGAAATAAAAAATCAATGTCATGACAAGAGAAAACATAATTAAACGCACACTAACTGCATTATCCAAATTGCCAAAAGATAAGGCAACAGAGATAGCAGATTTTGCTGATTATATACTTAAAAAGTATGATGACCAGATTCTACAAAAGGGAATGGAAAAGCTTGTTACTGATTCTAAAACTTTTGAATTCCTTAAGACTGAAGAAGACCTATATTCACTCTCTGATTTGAAAAAGAGGTACAAATGAGTAAGGGAGATATTGTTTTTATTCCTTTTCCTTTCACTGATTTATCAGGGAATAAAATACGACCTGCATTAGTGCTTGCGGAAACAGAACTTGATGTTACCGTTGCTTTTATTTCAACTCAATTTCAATGGAAAGAGAAGACAGATATTGTGCTGCAACCTAATCCGAAAAATGGATTAAAGAAAGAATCACTTATCCGACTTGCTAAACTTGCAACCATTGATAAAGACCTTGTGATTGGTCTATTAGGAGAAATTGATATCTCCACAATAAACACAGTAAATAATAATTTGAAAATTGTTTTTCAACTATAAACTGAATTCCTTTTTGAAAGCTAAAATGGAATTGGGGAGTTTAGAAAGAAATGGAATTCTCAGTTTCTTCCTCCTCTTTTTTCTCCTCCTCTCAAATGTTGCATCTGCCTACACCCATAACAAAATCATTATGTTGGTGAGCCGTGATTTGCAAAAGGACTCCATTGGGTTTAATTTGGTGGATGATGTGGCACGCTGGGCGTATGTAAAAATACTTACGGATGAAGCAAAACTTTGGGATAGCCCAGATAAAAAGAACCAAATCACCTCCAAAGATTTGGTGAAAACAGAGATGAATAAAGGGTGCAGATTTGTGCAAGCCAGCAATCTTTTTATCTATGAAACCTTCTCACAAAAGAAAAGAAAAATTAAGTTTACTACCCTTGGGTTTTCTTTCACCGGCACTGATGCCAATGGCAAAGAAATCAGCTATGGCTATCTTGAATTAACTGAAAAGCTTAAGCAATCCCTGAAAAAAAACTACAGCATTGCCAATGCAGATGGCAACTATGGGCTCAATGTTTATCAGGCACTCACCAATAAGCAATTTGTTTATGATATTATCTTTTTCCAAGATGAAGTAGTGCCCAAAATTGATAAAAGCAATAAGATAAAAGCAGGGCTGATTGGTAACAGAAAAATTACTTCTTCTGTACCTACCGAAGAAGTAAAATATATCCAATATAATATAGAATCTGGCCCATCCCTTTTGGCAAAGCATAGCGGCGAATTGGTAGATGCTCTCCAAAAATTCTTTAATGAAAACCCACAGGAGTTTTATAATAATGGTGGTGATAAAATCCTTGACCCTTTAAAGAAAAAGCCCATCATCCTTACCAGTTTTAAGGTGCTAGAGCTTTGGGAAAAGAAATACGGAGTCATCACCCAAAATCCTGTAAAGATTATCCCTTATGCCTTTGGTGTGCCTATAGATACCATCCCCGTTTCTCAATTTAAAAAGTGGAAATTTAAAAAGGATGGTGAGGATTTACTTCACCAATTAGAGAAGAAAAACTTCTACTTTTCTTTAGAGAGAGTAAACGCCACCCCGGTAAAATTAGAAAGCACCAACCGCTGGGTAGATGCCCTACAAAAAGCCCCGTGGAATGGGGTGATGGAGTACTTGGTAGCGCATTCCGCGGAGGAGTAAGAGGAGTTTGGTGGTTTTTGTTAAGTGAATGTCCTTTTTACACTCAATACTTATTTCCTACTTTTGTTGCATCTTTTTCAACAAGATTAAACCTTGCCCATGCAAACTTGTCTGAAAGCATCTCCAAAAAAATAAATCTACAAACATGAACAAAAATCTACTCATCATTCTATTTGCCATTGGCATTTTGTTTCAAACCAACAAAGCCAATGCACAATCATGCACTAACTGGGCGGGGTACAAACCTTACACCTATTATTGGGACTCCTGCAAGAAAACTT
>JAPLCZ010000199.1 GCA_026391915.1 Bacteroidota bacterium
AAGCCTAAAGTTCTTTGTAGCATTTCACTTAATTATCTTCACTACGTACTGATAAGATTTTGGCTTTTTATTCACCAAAACATTAGAGACTTTTACAGTAATCTCTTTGCCTATAAATCCTTTTTTATCAAGGTTATTTTCTGCGTAATCTTCTTCATCTTTAGTGAAGAGATTTAGCATTTGCCAAGTGATGGTTGGGTCTAAATATCCTTTCTTTTGTGGGTATAATTTGAAAGGCATCTGCTTTCCCAAATTATCTTTTATGGATACCACAACCTTTGAAAAATCAACATCCAACCCCTCTGGCAAAGAGAAAGACCACTTAGAAAAAACAAGCGTATAGGGTACAAAGCCATCCCACGGGTAGGCAATAAAAGCGGGTGTGGTGAGGGTGGGTTTGGTGTAATCATACGCTACAAATATGGCTTCTGTTTTTGGGGTGGCACCATAGCCCACTTCCGTGGCTTTGGAGTAAAGCAACCAACGCCTATGCCCACAAAAATAATTGGATTCGCCAATGTCATTCATGAAGCCAGTAACGATGGATTTCTCTTTGGAATAGCTATTCCAGTTAAGGCTTAGGCAGGATTTGGAAGCCCCCGCCGCAGCATCATCAGAGTAACATTTCCATGTTTTGGGGGGAGTATGGCTGAGGTTATTATTCGCCAACATCATCATGGCGGCGGCTTGGGGTTGCTTATGATATTCGGGGTTGAAAGTAATTTTGGGCAGGTGATTTACCAACCTGAAAAAGTTAATCCTCTTCTCCGCTTTATCATAAATCTCCTGCGTTAAAGTGCCGGGATTACATTTCTCTACAGAGCCATTCCACGGCATACTATCTACTGCAGAGGCAAGGTAGTAATCGTGGTAGAGTTTGAGGAATTCTTGGAGGGTAAATGCTTGTCCAGTGACCTCACCCCAACCCCTCTCCAAAGGAGAGGGGCAAGAAGAAGCCTCACCTAAATCCTCTCCAAAGGAGAGGACTTTGAGCCCTGATGTTACCTTATTGTATACTTGCAACCTTCCTTTTTTTTCCTTCTCCTTTGGAGAAGGTGTCCGAAGGACGGATGAGGCTAAAAAAACAGGAATCACCAAAACAATCAACCATATCTTTTTCATATAAATAAACGGTGTTTTTTAAAAGTACCGTTTTATAAGAACGCACTTTAGGGTGTATTGTTTTATGTAGCCATTAAAAATTCCGGTATCATCAATTTTATCAACCACTACTTTGTGCGAGACATGGGCAATAGTGCCATTGCCGGTGAGGATTCCCACATGGGTAATGCGGTCACCGTTCTCCGCAAAAAAGGCGAGGTCACCCGCTTTGGCATCTGCTAAAGAGGCAATAGTTTCGCCCAACTCTGCTTGTTGGTAGGCATCTCTGGGCAAATCAATCCCGCAAATTCTATAAACCATTTGGGTAAAGCCGGAACAATCAATACCAAACATATTCTTACCTCCCCACAAATAGGGCGCACCCATAAAAGGTTTTAGATGCTCCATAATAAGGTTTGGCTGATACCCCGAAACACTACTACCGTGATGCTGCATCTTGAGGTTGCCCAGATAAAAATAGCCATCATTATATAAAGGCAAGCGCGAACCATGACTAAAAATAGTAGTCATTTGTTCTGAGGTGGCATGGCTAATCCCGCTGCTATACACCGGCACCTCATGCTGGTAAGAGTCCAGAAAAACTTCATCAACAGGCACTACATATTTGGTGGTAAACCAGCCCTCATAGCCATCGGTTATCAATTTTATTTTGTGCCAATAGTTATCGGATTCAAGGATTTCATACAACTCCCCAAAATGCATTTGGGTTACCATCTCTGCCCTGTGGTTTGCCGCTGCCCGTATGGGTGTTATGGATAAATCGGCGATGTTAAATTTTGTTTCTCCCATATATTAAATATGATGTGCTTTTATATAGCACGAAGGTAAGAAACTTTGCTCTCAAGAATTTTCCGTTTGTTTTTAGATTTTAGGCAACCCTAAATCTATTAGCATAATAAAGCACCCATTAATGTTTATTGTATGAAGTAGAAGCTCCTTAAATTTTCCTTGCGTTACTTTGCATAAATTTCTTTTAAAAAACAAAAGTGGCAGAACGCACCTCCAAAGACTTATTGCTAAAAAATGTAAGAAAATCTTCTTTGCAAAAGGAAGGGTTTTTTATCAGCAATCCGGATTTTGATTCTGATGTTTTTACCAAAAAAGAGGGCACCTTAGCCGAGATTTTTGCCAAAGAGTTTACTTCCAATAAGGGCAAATTTATTTATTGTTATCATGAGTATCATTTCTTGGATATTTTGCTGAAGGCAATAGAGAAATTCAATTGGCAAAATATAGTTTGCGGCCATCCTGCCCTTAAAGAACTTTTAATGAGTTGCAATATTTCTACAACCTCAGGGTTAGACGAAATTCAAAAAGCGGATGTAGGATTAATTAGCTGCGAAGCCTTAGCTGCCAGGACAGGAAGTGTGGTGGTTTCTTCCAAAACTAATATGGGTAGGAGCATCGGGATTTTTCCGCCTGTGTGCATTGTGGTGGCATATAAAGACCAAATAGTTTATGACCTCAGAGATTATTTTTCTACTATCAACCAAAGTGAATCCATGCCCTCTGCCATTAGTATTATTGGTGGCCCAAGCCGCACCTCAGATATTGAACGCAAGCTGGTAATTGGGATGCATGGCGCTACTGAAATTTATGTTTTTTATATTGACCAAAACAAAAATTACTAATTGACTAAAGCTACTAAAATATATTTTGCCTCCGATTTTCATTTGGGTTCTCCCAATGCAGAAGCCTCGCTTTTGCGTGAGAAAAAAATTGTGAAATGGCTGAATGAGATTAAGGAAGATGCCACCGAAATTTATTTTATGGGTGACCTTTTTGATTTCTGGTTTGAATACAAAAATGCAGTACCCAAGGGCTTCATCAGGTTGCAGGGGATGATGGCAATGATGGCGGATATGGGCATTAAAATCCACATCTTTAGTGGCAACCACGATATGTGGATGCGGGATTATTTTACCAAAGAATTTGGTGCTACTATTTATCATGAACCCATCATCAGAGAAATTGGTGGTAAGACTTTTTACCTTGCCCATGGCGATGGATTAGGTCCGGGAGATTATGGTTATAAATTCATAAAAAGTATTTTTAAAAACCCCGTTTGCCAATGGCTTTTTGCAAGGCTTCATCCTAATTTTGGGATAGGGATAGCCAATTATTTTTCACGCAGTAGCCGCAGCCATACTGGTGATAAAGACAAAATATTTTTAGGTGAAGATAAAGAATGGCTCATCATCCACAGCAAGGAAATTCTCAGAGAAAAACATATTGATTTCTTTATCTATGGTCACCGCCATTACGCCTACAAAACAGAGTTGGGTAACGGCAGCAGATACATCAATCTGGGTGATTGGATGAGTTATTACACCTATGCCGTTTGGGATGGAGATTCAATTCATCTTAAAAAATATGAAGGCTAAAATTTCCTTTCTATTTCTGTTTATTATTCAAATTATTTCTGCAAAATCTCAGGAGTATAAACTCATTTTTTTAGTGGATACCCCAACGAAATTTATCACTACAGATGCGTTTAAAAATCTCTTTATCATCACCACAGATAATGCAATTATTAAATATGATTCTGCTGGCAAAAAGTTAGCGGCACAGCGCTTTGTTACAGAATTTGGTCTCCAATAAAAATGAAATCTTGAGGGAATCCCTTCCCCTGAATAATCTCCCAATTAAAAAGCTAAAACCTATCTTATTATTCAATGATGAAAAGTATCTTTATTTATTGGATGCTGAAAAAGGAATTCTGCTGTTTGATAATTTTGGGAGTTACTTAAAGACCATTCATCTGGAGGACATAAAAAACATACAAGTGCTCAATAGCTTGGTGTATTATTTCACAAACGGAAAACTTCATCACCTCAATCCCCAAACATTTGCTGATGATGCGGTAAATTTGCCCCCTCTTTCCGGTGCGGAAAAGCAGGTTTTTATCAATGCTGATAAACTTTGGCTGAGTAGTGATGGGGGAGTTAAATTATTTCTTAAAAAATAGATGAATCTTTTACTAAAACTTGAGGACATTAAACTCCGTTGGGAGGATGTTGGGCAGCAATTAATCTCCCCGGATATCATGAGTGATATGAAGCGCTATGCACAGCTAAATCGCGAATACAGTAATCTTACTGAGATAGTTGAGGCATATGAGGAGTTGAAAAAACTCCATAGCAATATTGATAATAACAAAAAAATTGTGTCGGAAGAAAAGGACGAAGACTTCCGCAATATGGCAAAGGCAGAGTTGGATGATATGCTAAGACAAGTTGACCCAATGGAGGAGAGCATCAAGCTGCTTTTGGTACCGCCAGACCCTATGGATTTTAAAAATGCCATAGTGGAAATCAGAGCTGGTGCGGGTGGTGATGAGGCTTCTCTTTTTGCAGGAGAACTTTTTAGAATGTACTCCAAATACATAGAAACTATGGGTTGGAAGATTGATATCATTGACCAAAGTGATGGCACTAACGGGGGCTATAAAGAAATTATTTTTGAGGTGATTGGCAAAGGAAAAGATAAGGTGTACGGCATCATGAAATACGAATCTGGTGTTCACCGTGTGCAACGTGTGCCGCAAACAGAATCTCAAGGGAGGGTTCATACTTCTGCGGCTTCTGTGGCAGTGCTGCCAGAGGCTGAGGAGTTTGATATTGACCTCAAAGAATCTGATGTACGTAAAGACACTTGCTGTTCTTCTGGGCCGGGTGGACAATCTGTAAATACAACATATTCTGCGGTGAGGTTAACCCATATCCCCACAGGAATTATTGTTACCTGCCAAGATGAAAAATCGCAAATCAAAAACTACGAAAAAGCCATGAAGGTTTTGCGAAGCCGCCTTTATGAAATAGAACATCAAAAATATCTTGATGAGATTTCTGCCAAACGCAGAACCATGGTTTCTACAGGTGATAGGTCGGCAAAAATAAGAACCTATAACTACCCACAAAGCCGCGTTACAGACCATAGAATTGGGCTTACTTTATATGACCTCAGCAACATACTTGATGGTAATGTTGGTGCCCTGATTGACGCCTTGCAAGTAGCAGAAAACGCAGAGAAGCTAAAAGAGGGAAGTTTGTACGAATAGGGTAGGGGAGAGTCCTTTTCTTTTGGAATAAACCCCTATGCACCAAACTGCCTTAAGTGATGGTCCATATGATTATAAGTGAGCTTACCCCAATCATCTCTGGAAAACTTACCAGCAATTTTATTTTCAGGAATTAAACCGTCTTTCTTTTTAGAAAAAGCATCAACTTTTTGTAGCAAATCAGCTTTTTCCTTTTCAAAATTATCAGGGTTAATGCCATTAGCAACCATGTTCATTTCTTTAAAAGTTTCTGCGCCACCTTTAGGTGGTTTGGCGTTCAATAAAAAGAACTTCAAAAGCCATTTGGGCATCGGTGGTTTTTTGGCAATGGTTGGGTCTAAATCACCTGTTGGTATATCCAATGCCATATTCATATGCCTTATTCCTTGATTAACATTCCTTTTTCCCCATTGGGTTTTATGGGTTGGAGTTAAAGAG
>JAPLCZ010000050.1 GCA_026391915.1 Bacteroidota bacterium
TTTGTTCATTGTGTAAGTTTATTTTGTTGGTAATTTAAGTAGACCGAAAAAGTTATTTCCAAATTTTTTTCTGAGCTATGAAGGGCTCAAAAAAATTTAGAATAACTTTTTCTACTTACACACTTTGAGGGATAGTACCTTTCACCATGCCCTTTTTGTTATTTCTTTTAGAGCTGGCTTGAGAGAAAACAACCCTATGCGGAGTACATAGGCTTATGTGGGGAGTCCATAGGGTACTATAGAGAGCCCCTAGGCTTATGTGGAGAGCAAATATAACCCTATACGGAGTCCATAGGTTTGTATGCGGAGAAAATATAACCCTATGGAGAGTACACAGGGTTGTAAACATAGTCTACAGGCTTATGTGCAGAGAATTTATAACCCTACACAGAGAATTTAGGCTTATTTTAAAATTGAGTTCAGCAAAAATATTGAGGCTGCTACTGCCAATAAAGCAAGGCAGCTAAAAACATTTCAGGCTAATTTATTCTTAGGTATTGCGTACAACCAAAACTTAATTGGCAGCATTAACCATTACTTTAGTATAGAACTTATCTACTAAAAATATAATATCATCTAATGAGGTTATATCGTGGGTGGTCAAAATTTTTATATATTTTTTTGCTGATTTAGTTATTTATTTTATGTAACAAAGTTGGGAACAAGCAAAAACTGAAACTATGAGATAAATCATAGCAGGTCATGATTATTTTTCTTCAAAAAATTCATGCGCTGTACCTGCACCAATATGCTTTTGTAACTCAGTAACTATTGCCTCAGCACGCTTGCCGTGTAGGTTTATTTTAGCAGAATTTTCTTTTAATGCAATGGCGGCTTCTTGTTTATCTACTTCGGTTTTTGATTTGAGGAAATCATCCACCAATTCATTATTTATCTCAGAGAAATTATTAACAAAGTTCAGGGGGTTTTGTATTTCATGCGCCACACGAGATGCCATGATACCAAAGGCTGCCATCTTCTCTGTTGCTATCAGTTTGTTTTGGGTATGGGTAAGCACTTCATTGGCGTGCTTTTGTTTGCGGTAATTGCGGAAAACAAAAATGAGAAGGATGGTTACAATCAACAAAACTGATAAACCACCAATGGTATAAATGCGCTGCACGCGGAGTTTATTTTTAGCTTCTTGCCTTGCAATACTTTCCTTTTTATCAAAGTCATATTGCATTTGCATGGTGTTTATTTTTTTGCTTTTTTCTGTATTAAACATGGAGTCTTTTATTGCCATATAAAGCCCCCTGTTTTCAAAAGCACTTTTAAAATCGGATAAGGCAGAGTCGGTTTTGGCAAGGTTAAAATAACCTTGCTGCATAGCATCTAAAGAGTTTATTTCTTTGGCAAGGGATAATCCTTTTTGATAATTTGTTTTTGCTGCTGCAAAATCATTTTGTTTAAAATTTAAATCCCCCATCATAAAATGGAGGTCGCTGATGTTGTGTTTATCATTTAGTTGTTGGTAAATTTTTAACGCCTCAGTATAGTTTTTTGAGGCTTCATTAAATTTGGATTGTAAGAAAAGTGTATTGCCAACACATTCTAAAGCATCTGCAAGTTCACCGGGGTCATCCAACTCTTTTGCAATGGCTAACTGCAATTTGCAATGTGCCATGGCGCTATCATATGATTTTAAGGCTATATACTCTCTGCCAATTACTGAGTGGGCTGCGGCGGTGTTTCTTCTGTCTTTAATTTCTTCAAAAATTTTAAGACCTTCAGTTTTCATTTTGATGGCTGCGATGTGGTTTCCCATTTCACTATAAGCACCGCCAGCCCAGCTTTTCAACACGGCTACACCTTTTTTATTTTTTCCTTTTTCCGAAACTTTAATTCCTCTTAAGTATACTTTCAATGCTTCGGAATGGTTACCCTGCACACCATAAATATTCCCTATGTTAACATAGAGATTAATAGATTGTGCTACATCACCCATTGCTTCTCTTATCTTTAGGGCATCATAATAATACTTCATGGATTCAGGGAAATTGCCACGCATAAAACTCACATTGCCCAGTGTTAAATAAGTGGTTGCAATTCCGTCTTTATTCTCCAGTTCTTTTTCTATAGCTAAACTCTTTTTATAGAAGATTTCCGCCTCGTTATAGTTCCCCTGTTTGTAGTTAATACCTCCAAACACATAATTCCCTTTGGCTACTCCTTTTTTATAGTCAATTTGTTCTGAGAGTTGTAAGCCATGCTTTGCTATTATGGTGGCGGTATCAGGATTTTTGCAGAGAATCAAGTTTCTTTGCATGTTGTGCAAAGGTTAGTTGCTGAATGAAAGTCAGCATTAAAAGGAGATAGATTCTGGTTCTCATAATATTTATATTTTGTTTTCTTCAAAAAACTCTTGCGCAGTTCCAGCATCAATATGCTTTTGCAACTCTGTTACAATTGCCTCTGCACGCTTGCCGTGGTGGTTAATTTTTTTGAGGTTTTCTGTTAAAATCTCTCCAGCCTCTTTTCTGTCTTCATCATTTTTTGCAGAGAGAATATCTTCCACTAATTCTTCGGATATATCAGAAAAATTATTGACGAAGTTTAAAGGGTTTTGTATTTCATGCGCTACGCGAGATGCCATAATACCAAAGGCAGCCATCTTCTCTGAGGCTATTAATTGTGCTTGTGTTTCCTTTAATTTCTTATTAGCTATCTTTTGTTTATTGAAGTTTTGATACACAAAAAATAGCAGCAATGCTACCAACCCAAAACCACCAATAATCCAGTTGCGTATTAATTTTTGTTTTGCTATTTCAGCTTTAGCTAAGGCATCCTTTTTCTCATGTATTGCTTTGGATTGTGATTCCTTTTTATCAAACTCATATTGCATTTGTTGCTGTGTGATCTTTTTAGTATGTTCATTATTCATGAAACTATCTCTATAAAAAATAAATAATTTTTGGTGCTCAAAACATTGTTTAAAGTCACCTCTTATACTATCCAATTTTACCAGACTTTCGTAACATGATTTTATACCAATTATGCTTCCAATCTCTTTGGAAAATATCAACCCCTTTTCTAAATAATTAGCTGCCTCAGTACTGTTTTTTAGTTTAATATAAAAATCTCCAAGCGCAACATATGCATCGGCTAAACCAGATTTGCTATTCAATTCCTCATATATCTTTATAGAAGTAAGATAGTTTTTTAAGGCCTCATCCATTTTGGCCCGTGCCATATAATTATTTCCTATCTTGATTTGCTCAAATGCAATATAATCTTTATTGCCTGTTTTTTCAAAAATTTTCAAGGCCATTAAATGATAGTTTAACCCTTCGGTAAAATTACCTTGCAGGTCGTAAATATTCCCAATGTTGCCATAACAAAGGGCAATACTATTATTCCCAGGCAGGGTTTTATAAATCTTAAGTGCATCAAAAAATATTTTTAGTGCTTCTGGATAATTTTTAAGGTCAACGTAGATTACTCCTATATTAATGAAGCTTGTTGCAATGTCTTTTTTATTTCCAAGTTCTTCTTTTATTTTTAAAGCGGCGAATAGGTATTTCAATGCATCTGGCAAATTGCCTAAATTTCTGTAAACAATTCCGATGTTGTTATATGAACCAGCAATGCCTTTCTTATCCCCTATTTCCCGTCTTATCTTCAATGCTTTTTTATGACATTCCAAAGCCAATAAATAATCTCCTTTGTCAAGAGTAATAGTACCCTTGCTGTTATATGCATTGCTTATTCCCTTTTTAAAACCTATTTGCTCAGACATTGCCAAACTTTGATTGGCATAATCCAATGCTATTTTAGGTTTATTGACCCTATAGTCTGCGGAGAGTTTATTTAAAATATTTGCCGCAGTTGTATCATACATTGCAGGGACTTTACTTCCAAGTTCTTTCTTGGCAGCATCGTGCTTTTTCAGGGCAGATAGTAGGGAATCAACTTTATGTTGGTTCTGCCCAAACAATACCTGCTGAAACAAACACATCATTAAAAGCAATAAAAAATATCTTCTCATAATTATTTTATGACTGGCTTTACTACGTCCATCACTTTGCGAAGTTATATGAAAACCTTCAGATAAATAATTACCCTTGGGATTGCGGCTTTTTATGATAAACATCATGATGTAAAGTGACCTCTCTCATTTTATCCGCCTTGGCATCCAAGGAATTTTGCCCCTGAAATAAATCATAAAATTATGAAAACGAAAAAACTTAATCTCCCCACTTTAATTAACCCATTAGGCAGATGGATATTCATACTTGCTATGGGTGGTATGTTCTTAATTTCTTGCGCTGGCAATGATGCTGATACTAAAGAAAAAAAAGATGATGGCTTAACGGTAGCCCCAACTAATGAGGCACCAAAAACAGAAACTGCCACTGTAAATGTAGATGAACTCGCCAAAACGGATAAGGGAATTGGCCCCGTAGCGGAGGAGATAAAATTGGGCGCTATTGAGGATGCTGTTGCGCTGGATGGCAAGAAAATTTTCGATGCTAAATGCACTGCCTGCCATAATGCTGATGATAAAAAGAAAGTAGGCCCGGGCTTGCATGGTGTAACCAAACGCCGCTTGCCTGAGTGGATTATGAATATGATACTTAACCCTAGTGAAATGTTGCAAAAAGACCCTGTTGCCAAAGAGGTGGCAATGCAACATATGGGTGCTGTAATGGCTAACCAAAACCTTACTAAAGAAGACGCTAGAAAAGTAGTGGAGTACTTCAGACAAAACGATAGCAAATAATTTCAATAAAAAATAAAAAAACTCAATAAGATGAAACCGAAAAATCTTTTAACCCGATTAGCTTTAGTATTGGTTTTTGCCAGTGCATTAGTTGCCTGCAAAAACCCTAAAAAAGATAGAACTGCCGGCGCTTTAAGTGGCGATGCTGCATCAAAAACTTATGTTGCCCCTGGTAAGTATGACGACTTTTATGCCTTTATGTCTGGTGGCTTTAGCGGACAAATTTCTGTGTATGGTTTGCCCTCTGGCAGGCTGTTTAAAGTAATTCCTGTGTTCTCTCAAAATGCAGAAACGGGCTATGGCTATAGCGAAGAAACCAAGCCTCTTTTAATGACTTCTCATGGCTTTATTCCTTGGGATGATTCTCACCATCCATCTCTCTCCATGACGGATGGAGTTGCTAATGGCAAATGGATTTTTATTAACGGAAATAATACGCCGCGTATTGCAAGGATAAGTCTTTCTCACTTCCGCACTGAGGAGATTATTGAAGTGCCTAACAGCGCAGGAAATCACTCCTCACCTTTTACT
>JAPLCZ010000172.1 GCA_026391915.1 Bacteroidota bacterium
TGGGAACATTGTTAAGAATAATGCATCAAGAGTTGGGCATTGCGTTTACCTAAAAAACATTGGAGACACGAACTCAGTAGCTGGTAATAATATTATTTCCAACAATAACTTAAGTGGCTTAAGTATTTACAATCCTTATTCTATGCAAGGTGCAATTTTCATCATGAATAATATGATTTCAGGTACAATATCTTCAAGCAAATATGGACTTGTTGATGTATCGTATGACAGAAATATTAATTTCTATTTTAACAGTATAAACCTTTTAGATAACGGAATTTCATCATGCGCAACAAAATTTGTTTATGGCAATTGCAGAATTTTCAATAACATTTTTGTGAATCAAAATAAGAGTGGATATAATGTCTATTATTATGCATCTGTAAAAGCTGACAATAATGATTTTTATTACCAATGTCCTTATTTAGGGTGGTATGCTGGGACGGATTATGCAACTTTTAAAGACTGGAAGTCTGGAAGTAAATGTGATGGTGGAGGCAACAATCTTGACCCAAAGTTCAAATCGACATCTGACCTTCATGTATTAAACTCAGGGCTTAATAATAAGGGACGTGGTATAAAATATACAGGAATAATACCTACTGATTTTGATGGTGACCCCCGAAGCACTACAACCCCAGATATTGGTGCCGATGAATTCACTCCAAAGTATAATGATGTTGGGGTAGATTCTATACTTTCGCCTTCTGGTATTGAGTGTGGAGATTCACAAACTTTGGTAACTGTTAGGGTGACAAATTATGGCACTGCCAGCCAAAGTAAAATCCCTGTTTCTTTTGCCATCAATGGGAAGGTTGTGCGCACAGATACTTTGGCGGGACCATTAAATCCCGGGGTGGATTCCGCACTAACTTTTAAATATAAATGGAATACTTATACAGGGGGCGCATATTTAATTTCCGCGTTTACATCTCTAACAATTGACAGTAATAAAATTAACGACACAGTGCAAAGGGTCGTGGATTTTAATGTCCCTTCCTCAATAAAATTCACCAAAGGGGTTAAAGCCTGCGCTATGGGTAATTATAAATTATATAGTGCAGCTACATCTTTTCATGTTATTTTTTTTTTGTTTGTATGAGCTTGTTTTTTGGTTTGTTTTTATACACCAGTGGCAATCAGAATATAATTAAAACTTTTACTGTGGGGTCAACCTTTAATGCCCTCAGTGATTTATACTTAAATTCTGTTTTAGTGCATGAAGTGGGAACAGGGTATGTGGTCATCAATATCCATAATAGGGCTGGGAGTTTAGTTGCCTCTAAAAGCACCTATGTGGTAGGCTATTCTGGTGGCGCTTTAAAGTCAGTAATTATTCCTTTAGGGTTTTCAATTCCTAAAGATTCAGGTTATATAATGGATGCATCAGGCTCTACAGTTTTTGGGATGTATATGGTAAGTCCTAGTAGCTACCCTTATATTATTCCTAATATTATTAAGCTTACCGGCAACACTTTATCTACCAAAGAAGTTTATTATTTCTACAATTGGAATGTTTCAACGCATCAAAGTTGCCCAAGCAAAAGAGTGGCGGTGAAAGCAGATATTGAAGGTATAAAAGCGGACTATTTTTCCAGACCCAATTGTAATAGTAAATCTGTCTCCTTTGATGATATTTCCACTTATGGTGTGGGTAAATTTTCTTCACGCAAATGGGATTTCGGTGATGGCACTTCGGATACTTCTGTAAGTCCTTTTCATGTTTATCCTGCTGCCACTCTCTATCAGGCAAAGCTTATTATCAACTCCAAATCTGGCTGCAAAGATTCAGTGATTTATCCCCTTTCTTTTTACCCTGCACCCAAACCCAATTTTAGTTTTACAGATGAATGTATAAAAAATGCAAACACTTTTGTTGATAGCACTAAGGGTTTAAGCTCACGCCTTTGGAGGCTTGGTGATGGGGCAACGGATACCTCAAAATATCAATCTCATATTTATTCAAAACCAGGGGTTTATAATGTTTCACTTTTAGGCACCATCACTAATGGATGCTCTGATTCTACCACTAAATCTGCAAAAGTATTTGGATACCCAAGTGCCAAATTCACTTCAACTATTCTCTCAGGAGGTTCCTATAAATTTACCCCAGATGTAAGTGGATATAGTGTCTATAAATGGAATTTTGGTGATGGCATTGGCAAATCAAATTTGCAAAATCCTACTTATAAATTTCCTACTTCCGGTAGCTATACTGTAAAGCTTTTTGTGGATAGCGCTGGCAACGGTTGTACTGATTCTGATTCTACAACAATTGTGGTTACTTCTATTCATTCGGAAAGTAATAATTTCAATTTTTCAATCTACCCAAATCCATTCTCAGAATCAACCAATATCCATTACTCCCTCACACAAAAAAAACATATAAAAATTTATATTACTGATGTGCTTGGTAGAACAATTTGCACCTTAGCAGATGCCAACCAAAATGCAGGGGAATATAACATAGACGTGCTACGTTTTGAAAACGTGGGACATCTAAACATGAACCAAGGTGGTGTTTATTTTGTGCACTTTAATGTGGGTGATGAATGCATTGTTACAAGGATTGTGATGGTAAAGTAGGGGATTAAAAATTCCTAAGCTTACCTAACATTAAACTTTAAACCTGAAACTTTAATCCCCCTATCTCACCACCGTTACACTCCCCTCAATTTGCTCAATGTGTTTGCCGCTGATAATCCAATAATAAGTGCCGGCGGGTACTGGTATGCCCACTTGGGTTCTGCCATGCCACTCTAAATTTCTGCCTGTTTTTTCGTACACATGTTGCCCCCAGCGGTTAAAGATTTCAAGGGTATAGTCGCCACATTTTTCTTTGATGCCCCACACACGGAAGAATTCATTTTCGCCATTGCCATCAGGGGTTATTACGTTATAATATTTTAGCTCATCCACCAAGCCATTTGTGGTGATGAGGGCAGAGGCGGTGTCCTCGCATCCTGTGCCTTTGCTGGTGAGGAGGAGTACTTTAAACACACCTTCTTTTGCATATTTATGGTTGGGATTTTTGGAGGTAGCAATAGCGCCATCACCAAAATTCCAGTTGCTGGATTTTATGGTTCTGCTGGAGGTATTGATAAACTGAACAATGCCTGTGCAGCTATCTATCACAAATGTAAAATGGGCTTTGGGTGGGGTAGGGGTTTTAATAATTTTGGTAATGGATTGCTCACAGACTTTGCCTTTATTTGTGGTGAGTGTGATAGCATAAGTGGAGTCCACGGCATAGCTATGCGGCTTTGCAATTTGCCCTGAGTCGGCATTGCCATCTCCCAAATTCCAATGGTAAGTGGTGTTGAGGTGGAAGTCTGCTTTGAATTTATAAGTGCGGTTGCAGGTATCATTGGTGTAGGTAAAATCAGGTTTGATAATGGGCGGGATATTCACGAAGAAAGAGGTGGTGTCATCGCAGCCTGATTGGTAGTAAGTAACCAAAGTAAATTTATGTTTTCCTATGGGGAGAATCTTTTTAAGCAGTACCGTTTTTACGGTGTCTTTGGCGTCAATAATCCACGCCACATTGCTATCAGGGAAGTTGATATTACTAACTATAAATTGCCCTGAGCAGGTATCCACAGAGTAGATGGGTTTGGGCTTGGTGCGCTTTGGTATATTAATAATTTTGATGATGGAATCACAAGGCTTTTGCCAGCGCGGAATGAGCTTTATAGTGTGCTTACCTGTGGTAGCAAATTGATAAGATGGGTACACGTTAAAGGTTTGGAAAGAATCAAAATACCAAACAAAATCTGAGTCAGAAACTGAGATTTTTGTAATGCTTACCGTGTTGTTGCAGGTATCAATTTTAAAGTCAAAATTATCTCTTTTAATCTTGATGAGTTTGACAATAGTATCTGCGCAAGTGGTGTTGGCATCAGCGTAAAGAGTCACATTGTATTTCCCTGAATCCAGATATTTATAAATAGGATTTTGGATGGAAGAAGTATCGCCATTCCCGAAGTGCCAAAAGTATTTTGTAGCCAGCGCGCTGCTGCTATTAAAGGTTACTATATGGCTGCAAGTATCCATCTTATATTTAAAATCTGCTTTGGCTTTCAGGTACACCAAAATGTTTTGCTTAAAGGTATCCGTAACGCTACAACTCAGCAGGTTTGTCACTACTAAAGTTACCGTGTAAATCCCTTTGGTCTTATAAACGTGTGTAGGGTTGATGGCAGTGCTTGTATCCCCATCACCAAAGAACCATTTATGCCCTTTTGCCCTCACACTTTGGTTGGTAAAATTCACGGTATAAGTTGCACATATATGTGGCGGCATGGTGAATCTTGCAATCAAATCAGGGATGTCCAAATTCACTTTGAAGAGGAGATTATTGCAGCCACCAACAGAAGTATTTTGTGGGCGTTTCCCTTTATTGGTTCTACTCCATGCGCCTGCAGTTGTAGGGAAATCAGAGAAGCCGCCGCAGCCGCCACAAACGGATTGATAAATAACACCACGCTTATCAAAACGGGAGGTGCCACCATCCACATGCTCTGCGCTGCTTTTTGTGCCACCAAAGTAGGAGGAGAATAGGAGGGTATCCATATCCCTTGCAAAAACGGCAACCCGATACATAAATTTTCCCGCAATCATCCACCAAAAAAGCGGAGGGTGAAATATCCACTTGTGCCCTTGGAGAACCAAAGACAGAACTGAAAATAATGGTATCTAAACTATGGTTAAATTTGGTGATAAACTGTCCTGCTTTGGGGTTGTAGTATTTTACATTTTTTACAGGGAAAGCAGGGCTGCCAGTTTGCCCATAGAGATATACATTTTGCTTTTTATCCAATTGCACAAAATAGGATTGGTCATAATACTTTGTACCGAGATAAGTGGCGTTTTCTACCACGCTGCCATCCGGTGAAATGCTGCAAACAAATGCATCGGCAGAGTCATTGGCTATTGTTTTTTGATAGGTTAATGTGTCCTTAAAAAAGTAAGGACTTTGTGTGCCACCACAGGTAAAAATATTTCCATTGCTATCTGTTTGCAGGGAGAAAGCAGCATCATATTTTTTGCCTCCTAAGTAGGTACTCCAAACCAATTTGCTTAGTGTGGAATTCATCTTAAAAATACAGCCATCATTGCCACCACCACCATAAGTTTTTTGATAGGCGTTGGCAGTAATAGGGAAGTCAGTAGAGGCAGTGGAAGATGCCACAAACACATTGCTTTGGGCATCAGAAATTACTTCGCCTCGGTAGATATCAGCATAGTTGGCACTGAGTGGAGATTTGTTTTTTGTACCTGTATTTATAGTGCCATTGAGCCCATCAGGATGGCTGCCACCGAGGTAGGTAGATGCCATAAGTTTCCCGCTATCACCACTAAATTTGGTGATAAAAATATCTGTGCTATCACTATAAGTTGTATCGTATGCGGTTTTGGTAAATGCAAAATTTTTGGAGGTGGTAGTGCCATAAACCAGCAAATTATTTTTGCCATCCACCACCATGCTGTGGGGCTCTTCATTTCCCTTGCCGCCGAGGTAAGTTGCCCACAAAAGTTTGGTGCCTGTGGCGTTGTATTTTAGGATTCCGCAGTCGCGGTCATAGTCACCAATTGAGTTGTTAAAAACCACCCCGCCGCCAAATTTTCTTTGGAAAGCACCGGCTGTTGTGGGGAAGGCAAAACTATCTCCCGGGTAATTAAAAACAGTTCCTCCACTATAGCCTGCGCCCACGCTATCATAGGTGGCAGTGAAGCCGAAATTATCTGCTTTGCTTCCAGAGAAAGTGGCAAAAATCACAGTGGGGTCAATGGTTAAAGTTTGGGTTTCATCATAGCCATTGGGGAAGACAAAACCCACCTCATTGCTATCCTGCCAATACTTACACACCACCATTTTCTTCTTGCCTTTTATATATTGCCATGCCACAGGAGTTTGCTCAATTACTTCACCCAAACTGGTAGTAATTTTAAGGTCACCATTCTCTGCAATCAGCATTTTATCCGCACCCTTTATCCGCAGTATTATTTTTTTGGGAGATATTTTGGGTGCTACTTCCCAAGTAAATTTAAGGGCTTCATCTTCCGCATCTGTAATTAAATTTATACCTTCATAAATCCCCTGATATTTTATGTTGGAATAGGCATGCACCCCTGCGGCCCAATGGCTTTCATCTTTGCCCAAATAGTAATTATAAAATTCAGTAGAAGGATTTTTCTCTGTGGTTTTGGGATTGGAATTTGCCCCCGCAAAATCCACATAAAGCGCATGAAAATTTACTATAGAATCTGTGGTGTGGTGATGCCCAATCTCCCGCAATTTTTTAGCATCATGGAAGATATATTTAAGCCCCTGCCTCTCAAAAAAAACAGCGCCACTTACCACATCAGCCTTATACAAAAAGTTCTTACTCCACTGCCCCTTATTGGGGATAATACGCACCTGCCCCGTAGCTGTGGCAGATAGAAAAGTGAGTATAAATAGTAATCGTAAAAACAATGCAGTTTGATAATGGAGTGTAATGCAAAGTTAAGTGAAGTTGTCAGTTGTCAGTTATCAGTTGTCAGAAAAAAAATTAGGGGTAGGGTTTGAAAATAAGAAAGCCCCCTGATGTAGGAGGCTTTGCTGTTTATTGTATTATGCAAAACTGAGTTTCGCTAACACAAGGGCGGAGTCGGAGACTATTGTTGTCCGGTAAACATTTGGTGGATATAAAAAACCCACCACAGAACAATTGAGAGGTTGTTTTTTTGATTCTGTTAAAAAGATAGCCCCCTTTATTTTCAAGTAGGGAATAGAGAGAGTTGCAGTTG
>JAPLCZ010000160.1 GCA_026391915.1 Bacteroidota bacterium
AGCCTCCTTTGCACACATAATAGCGTGTGCCGTACCCAGCGGTTCTGTCTGATAATGGATGGTACCCACTGCCCCAACATCAGCGGCAATTCTCTTTAGATTATTCTCCACCTCTGCACCAAAATTCCCAATTACAAAAGCAATTTCATCAATCTTTTCGCCGCAAAGTCTTGCGATATCTTCCACCAATCTATACACAATAGGCTTGCCCGCAATAGGTATTAAAGGTTTAGGTTGGGTGAGGGTGTGAGGGCGCATCCGCTTGCCCATACCTGCCATAGGGATAATTATATTCATCTAAAATCAGTTTGTTTTATGCTTGCAAAATTAAGTTGAAATAGGTTGGGAAAATAAGGGAAGGGAACTTTCTATGCTTGTCCACAAAATAAAATTAGCAGCTACCGCCAAGTAGTAATAATTTAGCCTCACTTTAGAACCCAAGAAAACCCCGTGCTTTTTAACTCCATCCCATTTTTAGTTTTTGTAGTCCTGTTTTTTGGGGTATGGTGCTTTGTGAAAAAATACAATAACCTGCGCTGGCTTTGGATTTTTTTAATGAGCTGCCTCTTTTATATGTGGTGGGATTGGCGGTTTATCTTTTTACTTTTAGCCACCGGCAGCATAGATTATTTTGCAGGGAAGTTGATTTTGGGCAAACCACAGAAAGCAAAACTATGGTTGTCAATTTCTATTTCTGCCAATCTGCTTTGTTTAGGATTCTTTAAATACGGGCAATGGATTTTCATTTCTCTCCAAACTTTTTTGGTGCATGAGTTTTCTATTCACCTACCGGAAAATATAAGCCATTACAGTATTGTGCTGCCTTTAGGGATAAGTTTTAAACTATTGCTTGGGGATTCTTTCAAAAAATGGTACTGGCGGATAATTTGGCGGTGATTGTTAACAGTAATTTTAGTGGCATTAATACTATCCATGATACCGCAACATGGTGGCTGACTATGGTGTCGTTTTCCATACAAATCTATTTTGATTTTAATGGCTATAGCACCATTGCAAGGGGGCTGGCAAAGCTTTGCGGCATCCATTTCAAACTTAATTTTAACCACCCCTATTTTGCAAACTCCTTCCAGAATTTCTGGCAACGCTGGCATATTTCTCTTTCCACTTTTTTCCGTGATTACGTTTATATCCCTTTAGGTGGTAACCGAAAATCACCCATGCGGAATGTGTTTAACAGATGGGTAACGATGTTGCTTTCAGGGCTGTGGCATGGGGCAAATATCACCTTTCTGGCGTGGGGGGCTTTGCATGCTTTTTACCTAAGTATTGAGAAGGCCGGTAAGCAAATTCACCTCAAGCCAACCTTATGTTTGTGTTGCCGTAATTTTTGAGTTGACTTCATTCATGAAATTTAAAAATTTCAGGCTTAGAAATCCAATCCTGCAAGCAATAGCTTTGGCGATTTTAGTGAGTGTGATTATCCTTTTTAGGGGGGCAGAACAACAGTTTATTTATTTTCAATTTTAAAGAATAGAGATGAAACTAAAAGAGAAAATATCTACTGCAAAGCGCATCATCTTATACTTTATTTTGTTGCTGCCTTTGGTTTTTATTGGGTTTAAAATAGTCTTGCCAATGCTACCATCTTCCCCCATGCAAGCGGATGCTTTTTGGGCAAATAAAACCAACCAAACCCAAACTTATGATGGGGTGATAATTGGTGACTCCAGAGTTTATAGGGGGCTAAACCCACAGGTATTAGGAAACAATTTTTTCAACTTTGCTTTTAGTAGTGCAGGGCTTAGTGAGGACTATATCCTTGGGGCTAAAAAATTATTGAATCCATCAGGCAAAAGGATTCTTATTATTGGTGTTTCGGTGAATTCATTTACCACTTCGGCTCTTAAGAATGAACAGCTATCTACCCTCAAAAAACTAAGCCCTAAAGATGTGTGGATTCGGGAGAACCTATATCCTTTTTTAAGTTACTTTGATTACTACAATCTCACTGCTTTAAAGAGTAGCTTCAAGAAAGAATATTACTATAATACTTATCACAAAAACGGTTGGATGGCAAGTAGCAAAATTCCTATTGATAGCACCGGAGCTTTGGCAAGCTACCAACAACAATTTGCCTCAGAAAAGTTTGAAACTGCTGCCTATAAAAATTTCTTAAAAACTATTTCTCAATTGACAAAGGAAGGCTTCATTTGTATGGGTTTAAAAATGCCAACAACTATAGCCTTATCAAATCTTGAAGATAAATTTTATCCAGAGTTTTCTACCAAATCAAAAGCAGATTTTAAGGCAGCCGGTGGTTATTGGATTGATGCAAACCCTACCCAATACCATAGCTATGATGGCAGCCATTTGGATAGTTTGGAGGCGAGGAAAATTTCAAGGTATATAAAGGGGAAATTATACCTTCCTCACCACCATTAACCCATCCCTCACTGGAAATAAAACATGCTCTGCATTAGGGTGATTTCTTACTTTCTCTGCATAATCTTTCAGGGCTTGGGTATCCTTATCAGTGGCCGCCTCCAGCACCTTTCCACTCCACAAAACATTGTCGGCAATTATGAACCCGCCGGGGCGAAGTTTTGGCCACACCAAATCAAAATAGTTAGAGTAATTTATTTTATCTGCATCAATAAAAACCAAATCAAAAACTTCATTGAGAGTGGGAATAATTTCTACTGCATTCCCAATATGGAAATCAATTTTACTTTCCATGCCCGCCTTCCAAATGTAGCGGCGTACCATCTCCTCAAGTTCAGCATTTACATCAATGGTGATGAGCTTTCCGCCTGCTACCAAACCAGCAGCGAGGCATAGTGCGGAGTAGCCTGTAAAAGTCCCAATTTCCAAAATTCTTTTTGGCTGAATCATAAAACTAAAAGTACGCAACATCTGCCCCTGCACATGCCCGGAAACCATCTGCGGCATCAGCACTTTTTGGTAGGTTTCGCGTTCCAATTCCACCAATACTTCGCCGGGAGGTTGGGTATATTTTTCTACGTATTCGTTGATAGGGTGAGGGAGAAAATCCATTGTGTTTTTGTTTAAGTATGTAAATCCTGTATGTTGATTTTTTTGTACGCAATCCTTGCGGGATAATAAGAAGCAATGAAACCTAACACTATTACCGTGAGGGGCACAAGCACAAAATCCAGCCAATAAAAAGCGATGGGGTAGGCATCAATCACAAAGGTGGATTCGGGGTTATTACTGATTTTTATAATGCCAAATTTTTGTTGCAAGTAGCAGGCAATCCCACCAATTATTACCCCAATAATTCCACCTACCACAGAGAGCAAAAGCCCTTCATAAAAAATAATTTGTTTGATGATTTTTTGCTCTGTTCCCAAGCTGATGAGAATCATCATGTCCTTCCTTTTTTCTATGGCAAGCATTAGTAACGCACCCACTAAATTAAAGGCTGCAATCAACATAATAAAAGTGAGGATTAAATAGACTGCAATCTTTTCAATCTTCATCACTTTATAAAGATTAGGCTGCTGCTGAAAACGGTCTTTGATGATGAATCCATTGCCCACTATTTCATACAACTGAGTCCTTACTTTTTCTGTTTCAGCTTCGTTTTTAAGGGCTAATTCTATGCTGGTGCATTTCCCTTTTTTGCCCACAAAATCTGCAGCAAAATAATAGGGCAAAAGGATGTAGCGGCTATCAAACTCCTGCTCTACAGAAAACACCCCACCTGCCAAAACTGCTTTGCGGGTAAAGGGTTTTTGCCCCGTTAAACTAAAGCCTGATTGCACCCCTGAGGCAGGTGCTACCAACTGCAAAGGCTCTAATTCATCCTCGCCCATTAAGCCTAACCGCACTGCCACACCAGAGCCCACCAAAGCATAATTAATATTATCCTGATTGAGGGTTGGCACTCCACTAAACACCATTGAATCCAAGCCTGAGGCATGCAAAAAAGCAGGTTCAATTCCTTTAAAAGCACATACCGCTTGGTGGTCTTTATAGGTTACCAAAATATTCTCTTCCACCACTCTTGTGATGCCCTGTACACCTTTCATATTTTTCATTTTTTGAAACTGCTGATGGGTGATGGAAAAGTATTTTCCTTTGGCAGGAGTGATTTGCAAATCCGCATCAAAAGCATTGTAAAGATTGCTGACTACCTCCTCAAAACCATTGAAAGATGAGAGCACAGTAATCAACGCAAAACTCCCAACACTAATTGCCAGCAAAGAGATAAGAGAAATCACATGGATTACCCCTGAAATTTTTCTGGAGAAAAAGTATTTACGCGCTATGTGGAGGGGGAGGTTCAGAGTTGAGAATTTGAAGTTTGAAATTCAGAGTTCAAAATTAGGGCTTTGCAACTTAGGAGGGAAAGCCCCCTTTAGGGGGTTGGGGGTTAAAAACACCAACAATGGCACAAACTCCAATCTACAGTTTAAAATTACATTTCTTATCAAAACATTTAGATATAGAATCAAAACCTTTTGATAGGTTATCTAAACTATTAGATGGAGGATGTAAATGTTTAGATTTTGAATGTAATCATTTCCATAATCTATCAGAACATTTACATATAATATGTGAATGAAATCGCAGAAATAGCGTTTTATAACTGAAGTGCGGCAGGCAAAAAGAAACCTGATACATTTACACTTGACACTATCCCATAAAGTGTGTAAGTAGAAGAATATGGTTATATTTTTAGTTTCATTCTTTCTTCAAAAATAATGATAAATTGGTTAAAAATAATTCCCCAGTCTTTTATCTGCTGTGTCCATTTTTTAGAGACCTCCA
>JAPLCZ010000270.1 GCA_026391915.1 Bacteroidota bacterium
CTCAGAAATATTTACCAAAGATTTTGAGGTGGTGGATACCATTGCACCAGTTATAAAATTAGTAGGGAATCCTATTGTAAGGCTTTCTCAAAATGATTCTTATGCAGATTCTGGCTATTCAATTTCGGATAATTATTACGCAACTGTTTCTTTAAAACTTGATACCGTTTCCAGCTTCATCAGCACTGCAAATGCCGGTGATTTTGAAATAAAATATAAGGCTACCGACTCCTCCAATAATTCTGCAATCAGCGAAACCCGAATGATACATATTGGCAATAATGGAATTGCTACCTCAGAAAACGGCGGAAAGGATTTCTTGATTTATCCTAACCCTATTACTTCAAATTATTTTTATGTGCAGAGTGAATTGAAGGATTTTAAAATTACTATTTCAGATGTTATGGGTAAAGAAATTTACAACTTCACATTAAATATTGGGAGTAAATATGAATTGCCAAAAAACATCTCAAACGGCATTTACATTATTGGTATAGTTTCAAACGAGGTAGTATTGAAAAAGAAAATAACGGTTTTAAGAACCCAATAAAGATAGCCTTAGTTGCCTTTGGGTTACCTTTGTATTCAATTAATTTTTCATGCATCAGAAGGTCAAAATACTCTTTGTTTCCCTATTCATTTTAGCTACCCAAATAAATGGATTTGCTACCACCAATTTTAAACTTAAAGGTGGTAAAATTGCTGATAAAGGAAGTGGTGCAGTCTTCATAGATTCTATTAAAGGGCTGCCAATTACAATGAATGATTCCTTTGGCTTGGAGGCTGTGATTATTAAACTTAGCCATCCAAGTTTGGCGTATATCACAATTACCTTAATGGCGCCTGATAGCTCAACATATTTACTCTGCAATAACCTGCCTGGCGGGCTGATGGATAGTACCATTTTTACCGACACGGGTAGTATTTCTGTGCTTTGGGCAAAGGCAAAAGTAAGGGGAAATTTTAAGCCTGTTGCAGCGTTAAAACCCCTCAATCAAAAGAAGCTAAACCCTAATGGAAAATGGCGGATTATTATCAGAGATTATTATGGCGTTTTGAATGCTGGTACCTTGACTTATTGGTATTTAATTTTTGGAAATCATCCCGCCTCTAATGTAAAATTGGACAGTTCTAATTTGCCAATTTTAAGTATTAATACCAAAGGGGCAACCATAGTTGATAACCCCAAAGTAGGGGCAAATTTTAATCTGATAAACAACACTAATGGTAGGTATAATCACCTAAAGGATTCAAATAAATATGCTGGATATTGTGGGATTGAAATAAGAGGAAGTTCATCAAATTATATGTTCCCTAAAAAAAGTTATGGCGTTGAAACAAGGAATATTTCTGGGGTAAAAACAGATACCTCTTTACTTGGGATGCCAGCCGAAAATGATTGGGTGTTACTTGCAAACCATACAGATAAAACTTTTATGAGGAATTATTTGAGTTACAAATACTCAAATCAATTAGGGCATTATGCTACTCGCACCAGATATGTGGAATTGGTAGTTAACGGGGTTTATGAAGGGGTGTATATTTTAGGTGAAAAAATTAAGCAGGATAAGCACAGGGTGAACATAAGCAAGCTAACAACTAAGGATACTACAGGAGATGCTTTAACAGGTGGCTACATTGTCAAAATTGATAAGTTCACTGGCAGTTTTGTTTACTACTGGGTATCTAAATTTAAACCGGCTGATAGCACCTATGGCTATAAAATTTATTACCAGATACATGACCCGGGTACTTTGCAACCTCAGCAGGAGAAATACATAAAAACATATATTGAAGATAGTTTTGAAACGGCTTTAAAAGGATTAAATTTTAAAGATACTACCAAGGGCTGGAGGCGATATGCTGATGAAAATAGTTTCATAGATTACTTCATTATTAATGAGCTTTCGCATAATGTGGATGGATACCGCCTAAGCACTTATATGTATAAAGATAAATACAGCAAAGGGCAAGGCAAATTGCATTTGGGCCCTGCTTGGGATTATGACATTGCATGGCATAATGCAAATTATTGTGATGGGGATAAATTCAATACTTGGGCTTATAAATTCCCATGCAGTTGGGATGGATTTCAAATACCATTTTGGTGGGATAGGCTGATGAAAGACCCCGTGTTTACAGGTAAATTAAATTGCAGATGGAAGGTGCAAAGAAGGACTATATTGAGTGATGCAAATATTATAAAGGATATGGATTCCATTAGCAGTTTATTGGATACAGCACAAGGTAGAAATTTTATCCAATGGCCAGTTTTAGGAACCTATATTTGGCCAAATACATCCTATCCGCCAACCTATCAGGCTGAGGTAGATACCCTGAAAAAATGGATAAAAAACAGAACCAAATTTTTGGATAAGTATATGCCGGGTACCTGCCTCGCAGATATTGACCCACCCACCGTAAAATTATTAGGTAAGGATACCACATTGCTTCAGGTTTTTACCCAATATAAAGATACAGGAATCTATGCTTTTGATAAGTTTGATAGCTTCAAAGTAACCATTAAAAAAATAACTAATCTTGATACTGCCAAGTTGGGGATTTACACTTTAAAATATATAGTTTCTGATAAAGCATTGAATACCGTTTCTATCACAAGAATTATAAAAGTGATAGATACAATTCCCCCTACTCTTACGCTGAAATACGGTGATAGCTTTATGCACCAAGTGCCCTTTTTACATTCTGATTCCGATGTGGTAATTCAGGATAATTATGATTCCTTTAGTAAAATTATCATCAACAAAAAAGACAGTTTTATTGCAAGGAATGATAGTATTTTAAAACTTGGAAAATATGCCACTTATTACACCCTAACGGATGCATCAAAGAATACATCAACATTCATAAAACACTTTGAGGTGGTGGACACTATTGCCCCTACAATCAAACTCATAGGCAACCCTATTGTAAGGCTTACGCAACATGATGTTTATACGGACTCGGGTTATATAGTTTCTGATAATTACTACCCAACTATTTCTTTGAAACTTGATACATTTTCTACTTTAATTACTACAGATTCTGCAGGTGATTTTGTAATAAATTATCAGGCAAAAGATTCCTCAAATAATATCTCAGTAAGTGGTGATAGAAAAATTCATATTGATAAAAGTGCGGGAATAAATGAATTGGCAAATCAAAAGGATGTTATAAGTATTTATCCTAATCCAGTATCAAATAATTATTTCTACGTGCAATCTGATTTAAAAGAGATCAAGGTTAGTATTTATGATTTGCTTGGGAAAGAAATTTGTACTTTTATTGGGAGCTCAAATGGAAAATATGAACTTCCTCAATCAACCTCTAACGGAGTTTATTTGGTTGAAATAAATGCAAATGGGTTTACCACAAAACAAAAAATTATGGTGTTAAGGGGATTATAAATTTCCTTCAAGGATTTTTAAAAAAGGCTCTGCTAAAAATTTTGGCAGAGCCTTTTTTGTTTACATATTCTTTCAATATAACCCCCTCAAACTTTAATATAGAAACTTAACTTTGTCCCATGATTTACAATAATATTCTTGAGACCATTGGCAATACGCCCATCGTAAAAATCAATAGCATCACAAAGGGTTTTCCTGCTACGGTGTATGCCAAATTAGAAACTTTTAATCCGGGTAATTCTATTAAAGATAGGATTGGAATTAAGATGATTGAGGATGCCGAAAAGGCAGGTTTGCTAAAACCGGGAGGAACAATTGTGGAAGGAACTTCAGGTAATACCGGGATGGGATTGGCACTTGCAGCGGTGA
>JAPLCZ010000157.1 GCA_026391915.1 Bacteroidota bacterium
GCCGGGTTTGGTTACCATTTTAAATGAGAAGGCAGATGTAATTGATGCCTTAAGCCTTGCAGGAGATTTAACAGATTTTGGTAACCCAAAAAGGATAAAAGTTATCAGAGGAGAGTTGGATAATAACCCAACTGTTTTCCTGATAGATTTAACCCAAACAAAAAGCTTAGGCACCTCAGGTTTCCATCTCATGCCTAATGATATTATCTATGTGGAACCAATTAACAGGAAATTCCTAATTACCAATCTTACCACTGTAGTGAGTGTGGTGAGTATATTAAATATTATATTTTTAGGATTAAACGTAATAAAACTCTATTCTAAGTAATATGGAATCTCCGCAAACAAAGACTGCTTCCGGCTTTGATATAAAACCAATTATTGGTGCCGTTTTAGGCAACCTTTACCTATATATTCTTTTTATACTTATTGCTTTAGCTATTAGCTTTATTGTGAATAGGTATACCCAAAGAATATATACGATTAAGGCGGTGATGTTAATTAAAGACAAAGCCAGCAATTCCTTAAGCCCTGATCAGTTTCTTGAAGGGTTTACCGCATTTAAAGCAGGTAATAATATCCAGAATGAAATTGAGAGAATTGGTTCGGTAATTCTTATTAAGCGCGCCTTAGATAATTTAAATTTTGATATTACCTATGAGGCAATTGGAAAACTGAATACCTCTGAACTTTACAAATCTTCTCCCTTTATTCTGCATTATGATTCTTCATCAGAAAAACCAAAAGACTTCTCTTATCTCTTAAAAATAATTGACTACAACCAATTTAATTTGGAAATAACTGCCAAAGAAAAAAAAATTGATCATAAGCAAAAGCACAAATTCGGAGAACTTATTTCTTCGGATGAAATTGGGGAAATTGTAATTTATAGAAATGATAGCGTACTCACTCCACAATCAGTAAATGGTTTAAAAAGCAATTCGTATAAAATAACAATTAAAGATAAAGAGGCCTTGGTGAAAATGTACTCAGGTTTGTTGAAACTTGAGAATAAAGATAAATCCACCATTGTTGATTTATCAATTGAAGATGCAGTGCCAGAGAAAGGCAAAGATTTTATCAATGCATTGATGGAAGCATACCTTCAAGATAATGTTTCAACAAAAAGCACTATTGCATCTCAAACCATTAAATTTATTACTGACCAAATTAATAAATTACACCTGAGTCTTGGTTTGGCAGAGGACTCATTAAAGAATTTCCAGCAGTCTTCAGGGTTATTAGATATATCAGAACAATCCAAAGCATTTTTAGAAAAGTCAAGTGACATTGAAAGGCAACTTGCTATTGTTAGTTTAAAAATAAAAACCCTTGATTATTTAAGAGATTATATTTTATCTAATAAAACAATCGGCATGTCTTCCCCTGCCATGCTAGGGATTGATGATGTGGTATTAGTTGCTTCTTTGCAAAAACTTTCTGAACTAATGCAGACGAGAGAGAGGTTACAAAATGAAACTAAAAGGTCACACCCCCAACAAATAGATATTGAGAAGGAAATACTTGCTAATAAACAGGCCGTTTTAGATAATATAAAATCATTAACTGCGGCTGAGTCAATTCACCTTAAAGATTTACAATCCAGGTCATCCTTGGTAAATCAGGATATTAAACATTTACCGGTAACTCAACTTGAGTCCGTGAAACTGCAACGTAAGTACAATATTATTGAAACTATTTATCAGTATTTATTGCAGAAAAAATCCGAAGCGGAAATATCCAAAGCTGCTATTGTTCCAGACCATCAAATTATTGATAGGTCAATTTCATCTGGTCCAATAAGGCCTGATACTAGAAGAAATTATTTAATTGCGTTATTACTAGGTCTCACTATACCATCAATAATAATCTATTTTAGAACTTATATGGATGATACCATCCATAGCAAGGAACATTTGGAAACTTTAACCAATATTCCTATCATTGGGGCAATTGGGCATAATAATAAGAAGACAAATCTTGTTGTTTTAAATCACCCTAAATCAATTATCTCAGAAGCGTTCAGGAGTATAAGAACTAATATGCAGTTCTTAATTAAAGATGAACAAAAGTCTTCTGTAATTCTTGTAAGCTCTATTGTAGGAGGAGAGGGCAAAACTTTTAACGCCCTTAACCTTGCTTCTATACTTGCCATGACAGGGAAAAAGGTAATTATTTTAGGACTGGACTTAAGAAAACCTAAAATCCATTTGGAGTTTGATATGGAGAATACCCAAGGATTGAGCAACTTCCTTATTGGGCAAATAGGAATTGAAGAAATTATTAGGAGCACAACAGTGCCTAACCTTGATATGATTTCAGCCGGACCTATTCCACCCAACCCTGCAGAGTTAATCCTTAGCGATGCAATGACGAATCTATTGAGTGCCTTAAAAGATAAATATGATTACGTAATACTAGATACTCCGCCTATTGGGTTGGTAACAGATGCCAACATCCTTATGCAGTATTCTGATGTAAATATATTTATTGTAAGGCAGAACTATAGTAAGAAAGATTACATAAGAACCTTAAATGATATCTACGAAAAAGAGCAATTCAAAAATATTTATTTGATGCTTAATGACATCAAATTTGGCGGAGGATATGGTTATGGTTACCGCTACGGAAAGAGCTATGGATATGGATATGGTTACGGCTATGGATATGGTTATGGATACGGCTATGGATATGGCTACGGCTATGGCTATGGTTATGGCTACGGTTACTACGAAGAGGATAACAAAAAGAAAAAATCTCCATGGAAGAGATTCCTCAGAAGAATAAATATATTTAAGAGAAGCAAAGGAAAAAATGTACGAACAACTAAAGACTAAAGAAAAGACTCTTTGTGTAATTGGGCTTGGCTATGTAGGGCTGCCAATAGCTTTAGCATTTGCCAGACAATTTAAAGTAATTGGGTTTGATATCCATCCGGGTAGAGTGGAGATGCTCAATAATAATATTGACCCAAGTAAAGAATTGGATGCATCAGAATTTGAAGGCTGTGATATAAAATTCACATACAAACCCGAGGATTTAAAATCTGCCAACTTCTTTATTGTTACAGTGCCAACACCAATTGATGCACATAATAATCCTGACTTAACAGCCTTACAAAAAGCGAGTGCTACTGTAGGCAGAGCCATCAAAAAAGGGGATTATGTGGTTTATGAATCCACGGTTTATCCGGGATGTACTGAGGAAGATTGCGTACCTATTATTGAAAAAGAATCAGGGTTGAAGTTTGTGGATGATTTTAAAGTGGGTTATTCACCGGAACGCATTAACCC
>JAPLCZ010000092.1 GCA_026391915.1 Bacteroidota bacterium
AGAGAGGAAGAACGTACAAATATGGCAAGGGAGATACATGATGAACTTGGTCAGCAGTTAACCTTAGTAAAAATGAATCTCTTTTCTTTACTAAAAAACAATGAAAATGTCAGCCCTGCCTTCCAGGAAAAGGCAAAAGAAATAGGAGAATCTATTAATAAAACGGTAGATATGGTAAGGCGGATAGCAACAGAATTACGTCCAGTAATTCTTGATGAACATGGCCTGGCAGATGCCATTCTTTCACATAGTAATGAGTTTACTAAACGCACTGGCATCAAAACAAACGTGGATGTTAAAGGCATAAATTCTATTTATGATTTAAGTATTAATACCGATGTTTTTAGAATTTATCAGGAGTCACTTACCAATATAGCGCGCCACGCTAATGCTACAAAAGTGGATGCAGTAATAAAAACAGAAAATGATTTTTTGAAATTATTGATTACTGATGATGGAAACGGTTTCAATATGGAGAACAGGAGAAATAAAAAATCCTTAGGTTTATTAATGATGCAAGAAAGGGCAATATCAATTGGGGGTTTAGTTAAGATAATTAGTGAGGAAGGTGAGGGAACTTCTATTTTGTTAACCATCCCAATTGGCAATAATTAATGATTGAAGTAAAGAAGATACTTGTAGCAGATGATCACTCCCTGATTAGGCGAGGGGTAATACAAATGATTTCAGAAGAATTTGAAAAAATCCAATTTGGTGAGGCAAAGGATAGTGCTGAGTTGTTGGATAAATCCAGAAAAGAAATTTGGGATATCATAATTATGGATTTAACAATGCCAGGAGGTAGTGAGATGGAAACGCTTAAACAATTAAGAATTGAAAATCCAGATTTACCTATACTAGTGCTAAGCATGCATGCTGAAGAAATTTATGCAAAGCGAGTTTTAAAAGCTGGGGCCTCTGGCTATTTATTAAAAGATGCAGCACCAGAAGAATTAGGAAATGCTTTAAGGAAAATTAAATCAGGTAAAATATATTTAAGTGCTAATGTAGCCCAGTTACTTGCAGAGGATGCAATAAGTGGCAAGGCAAATATTCCATTCCATGAGTTACTCTCAGACCGCGAAATGGAAGTTTTTAGACTCATAGCCTCTGGCAAAACTGTTTCGGAGATTGCCAAATTATTATCCTTAGGTGTACCAACAATTAGTACATATCGCACACGCATACTGGAAAAACTCAGCTTAAAAAACAATGCAGAAATTGTTCATTTTGCATTTAACAATGGTGTGATTTAACCCCAAAAAACTTTTCTCTTTTAGAATCTTGTCATTGTTTTAATGACAACAAAATCATGGTTGCAGCTATTTATAATAGTTGTTTGGTGTCTTTCCTTTGCCCTATAATTATTCAATAAATTACAAAAATGAAAATCCTGATTGTTGTTGGCTTAGGAAAATTTAGTGGACTGGAGTTATTAAAACATATAAATGAGAAGAATACACAAACAAAGATTATAATGCTCACCAATTATAACGAACCCTTTTACCAACGGCGTTGCGCTGAGTTAGGTGCTGATTTTTTTATTGATAAAACCACGGAATTTGAAAAACTACCTGAAATACTAAAAACACTTTTTAATGCCCCAATTTCAATAAAATAAAAATGAGCTATAACGATATTGACATATTACTGGTTGATAATAGCATTGATGATGCAGCTGTTACTATTCATACACTTAAGAAAAATGGACTTTTTAATACCATCCTGCATGTAAGAAATGGAGAAGAGGCCTTGGATTACATTTTTTGCAAAAACAGATATTTAACCAGAAATATTATGCTGAAGCCTAAATTGATTTTGCTTGATATGAAGACACCAAAGGCAGGAAGTATAGAATTAATTAATAGGCTTAAGGCAGACCCTGATAATATGTTTATTCCAATAATCTTTTTAATGCCTTCTGCTTACAACATAGAAACTAAACCTCCCAATCCATCAGATGGTTATTTAACAAAACCCATTGATAATAACAAACTCCTAAAAGTCCTAAAAGATTTAGGATTACTAATTGAAGAATCAAATCAACCTTCTATTTCAGTTTCCTAATTTAAATCTTTATTCACAAAACCAAAGACAAAACTGAGAATAACGAATACAGTTGGATTGAAAACCTAGTGCTATCAGATGATTTACTGTAATAGGAAGGAATGCAGTAATAAATGTGAAATTTTGAAACTAAAACTAACTTAACAAGGAGTTTAGGGTAAATAATAGTTTCAACTTAGGTAGATGAAAACTCAGATACCTCTTGACTTTTTTAAACTAAAAAAATGCTTACCGCTACTGCCTGTTTTATATGTGAATAAATATTTATTTATATATAGGTTTGTATTGTAAGTTTGTATCACAATATCTAATTAATCTTAAAAAACAAACACAAAAAAATGGACACTTCAAAAATGCTAAAGGCTTATTGCCTAAAAACAAAAGAGAAAAATGTACCTATGCATGACGCGGTAATTACCAAAACAGCAAAAGGTGGTTACATTGCTGGTGGCAATGATGGCAAAGGAAACAAAATGGCAGCTATCCTTGGTGAAGCTAAAGCTTTACAAGCCATCAAAGATGGTGTTGCTAAAAAAGGATTCTAAATTTTAGATACCCTTAATTAAAACTAAAAGCCAACTCATTTGAGTTGGCTTTTTTTTGTGGGGTAAACCTCGTAGGTTTTTAAAACCTACGAGGTTTTTTAGTCTTCTATAAATAAGAAAGCCCCAAAGAAATTTGGGGCTTTCTCTAATCAGTAAACAATTCTACACATTCGCTGATTAGGCATATATCATTTTATTTAAGGAGGTTAAGCACCCCTTGGAAAATGTAATCCTTTTGGTCATAACCTGTCACTTTTACTTTATACACATATACGCCTTCCGGCACAGAGATATTCTTGAAAGTACCATCCCATGGTTTGCCTTCTGAGGTTTGATAAATCATCTCACCCCAACGGTTGAATATCTTCATTTCATATTTGGCAAAGTATGCCCCGCCGGGTCCAAATTTATCATTTAAATCAGGTGAAGTATTTGGCGAAAATGCATTAGGCATATAGATAATAGCGGGCTGTTGCAAACAAATTTCTGTAGAGAATGATGATGCTTTAGTGCCATCTTTTTCTATGGCTTCTATGCGGTAGCAGAAGTCTTTTACAGTATCATCAAGAGTCTCATCAGTAAAGGTGAGGGTGGTGCTATTTACAGTACCAATCTGTTTCCATTGTGCGCTATCATTGCGTTTATAAATGTTGTAATGGTCAATGCCCCAGCGCCAATCTTTGTACGGTATCCAATAAACGGTATTCTTCAAAGATTCAGGCTTGCCCTTGGTGTGCATAATGCATCCTTTATTACTTGGGTTGCTAACATTAAAACAATAGTCAATCACATAAACTTCATAGCAATAATGGTGGCTGCCAATATCTTTTGGCCTATCATAATAAAAAGTATCACTTAAAATATGGGTAGAGTCTATCAAAATTGGAGTCCCAATTTCGCCATCTCTTCTATAAATTCTATAGCCCAATCCATCATAGTTTTCTGATTTTTTCCAGCGCAAAAGAATAACACTATTCGGCGTATCTACTGATGCCGTGCTGAGGTAAACTGGGCGTGGGCGTTTGTGGTCAATGGTTAGTGCGCTATCAATGTTGCTTGATGAAGTGAGCAGAGTATCATTGCTGCTTAAAGCCACAACATTATATTTATAATTGGCAGCACAAATCACCATGGTATCAATGTAGGTGGTATCAGTATTTGCAAAATCTTGATAGCGGATACCATCTTTATATAACACATATTTAGCAACTGGGAATCCGGCGTATTTGTTCCAGATTAAATCCATCTCACTGTTGCCTGCAGTAACATCAAGCACCATACTTCTGTGCACATCCATGATATTAAAATTTCTGTTTCCGCAACTATCAATAGTGATAATTTTATACTGATATGCAATCTTCATTGTGTTGAGGTTGCTATCATTATAGGTGGTGTCTTTGAGCATGGTTGCCACCTGCCAGAATTTGCTATTCTCTGGTTTGCGCATGATAATATAATTTGCCAAATCACGGCTGTGGGAGGTAGTCCAGTTAATGTTAATCACACCCTTCTTCATCCCTGAATTTACCACAGTTACATTTTTCAAAACTGCCATTTGAGGTGGGTTACTTTCAAAGGCGGTGGCAGTATCTTCATTGGAGTATGAGATACTTCCGCTACCAATATCTACTGTGGCAATTTTATAAGTATAGGTTACATGGCAAGTGGTGAGGCTATCATCATAAGAGCCGTCAGCGGCAGTTAGCGTATCCAGCGTATTCCATCCTGTTGATGGGCTTCTGCGCTGCACTATATAAATAAAGTTTTGCCAGCCTTTGTAACCACTCCAGCTAAGGGTGTTTTTACCATTGGTGGCAAGGGCTTTAAGGCTATTTACAGTATGGGTATCAGAGGATACTGCGGTATTGGCGCAGGAGTCAAATGTCTGCACATAGTAGCCATAAGTATTGTCCTTGGTATTTAGTTTATTATCCTTAATGGTGATGTTGTAATTGGTATCATTTACAGTAGCAATTAAGAAATCAGTACCGCCATTAATGCTGCGGTAAAGTTTGTATCCCTTTCTATTTGTTTCTGTGGACGCAGTGAATTGAAGAGTAATTTCTCCAACCGTTTTACTTGTGGTAAGCACTGATGCCATAATCACTTTTGCCTTGGTTGGAGGGATGGTATCCATACCATTAATAGTGATGGTATCAGAGTTTGATCTCCTACCAAAAGAGCCAACTTCAACCGCTACAATTTTATAAGAATAGGTTTGGTTGCAACGGATTTTAGTATCTGTAAATACGCTGTCAGTAGGAATCATATCCGCTAATTTACCGTATGCAGATTTGTTTACAGATTTATAGATTTCATAACGTGCTATTTTGTAGCCCAGATAATTTGTCCATTTTAAATCAACGCTAAGGTTGTTATTTGTTATGGTAAGCAGCACCGCTTTATGGGTATCACCCGGGGTAATGAAAGCTTCAAGGTTACATTTGTTCACTGTAACCACATAGTAATAATGCTCTGCGGAAGTGGTGTTAATTCCACTATGTTTAAAGCTGGTAACATTGGTATCATTCTCTTGTTTCACCAAACTATAGGTTCCGTTTAAGGAAGTGGAATGATAAACTCTATAAGCAATGGCGAAAGTATCTCCTTTAATTAGCCTATTCCACTCCACAGAAATTTCTCCATTGGTTGCGCTGCTCTTAGTAACCGTAACCCTTTGCATAGTAATAGTTTTTGGGCGAGGATAAATAAATGGTGTAGCGCAGAAAGTATCAGAGAAACTACTAAAGCCAGTTTGTTTATCAATTGCCTGAATGCGGTAGCAATAACCCGTATCTTCTAAAACAGTAGAATCTGTATAAAAAACCGAAGTTGCAGAAAGCGTTTTTATAGGAGTAAATGCTTTACCGGAAGTTGACCTCCAGATGACATAATTATCTACAATTTTGGTGAGCTCTACATAAGGATTCCAATAAATAGTAACATAAGGTTTGCAACCACCAGTATAGGTTTTTGCAATCATGGTCATATCAGTATCCGATGGCAATGACCTGTTTAAGGAACTACAAGAATCCACCGCAATGGTATAGTATGAGTACTTATTGGTATGGGCATCAGATACCGTATCTGTGAAAGTGCTGTCATAAGTAACTGTCTTCACTTTTACATAAGCGCCCAGACCATTTGCCTGCCTATACACATCATAATATTTAACATCAGAAGCTGGATTCCAGTTGAAAGCGACTTTCATCTTTTTAGTATTTACCACACTCACATAATTGAGGGAAGGCGCAGCAGGTTTTATGGTATCAAAAGGAGTTAGCCCAACCGAATCTGAATGGCTTAAGAATTTACCCAAATTATCAACCGTTACTATTTTGTAATACTGTTTTACGTTACATGCTAAAGGCTTATTGATATAGCTTAAAGTTGAACCACTAACTGAGTCAAGTTTACTCCAAACCCCACCAACATTATGGTAGATAATATATTTACCAACAGAGGCAAACCCAACATAGGCTGACCAACTAAGGTCATTGCTTAAGTTCTTAGCAACACCTGCTAATTGCACCACTGTATGCACCTTACCCGGCAAGCTCTTATTAGCAGCACAAGTATCATAAGCAAACACCCTAAAGCTATAAGTTGAGTCGCGGGTGTTTAAGAATGTAGCGGTAGTAAATAAGTTAGTAGTGGTAGCTATTTTCTTCCAGATTCCGCCAGAGGTTTTCATTTCCACATCATAAGTCTTAACATCAGCAGAAGACTTTTGCCAACTCAAATAAATTGAGAAGCCCTTCACTGTTGCATAATCAATCACCACTGGTGTGGGGCGAACCGTATCAAAAGGAGTGAGAGTAATAGTATCAGAAAGTGTAGTATTTAACCCTACTTTCGCTTTCGCAAAAATTCTATAAGTAGTAGTTTGTCCGCATGGCAAAGGAGAATGAACATAGAAAGAATCAGTAGATTTTAATGCAACTAATTGCTTCCAAGTTCCACCTTTAAATACCTGAACAATATTGGAATCAATAGCGTATCCCTTAAAGGGTTTCCATGAAATTCTATTGCCTAATTGCTGGGCTGCACCCATCAATTGATAAGTATTGAAAGTATCAGATGGCGCTGCGTTAAGGCATGAGTCCAATGCAATTACCACATAACTATGGTAATCATTTAAGGTATTTACATTGTCTTTAAAAGTATGTGTTGCCCCGGGTGTAGTAAACAAAATACTACCTGCGGTACTATAACTTCCATTGGTTCCACGCTGGATGGCGTATGAGTACATATCCAAAGAATCAGACCCTCTGAATTTAATTTGAGATGCTATCCCAGTAAGCACCGTTGCATTATTTATCTTAGGAGGATTAGGCAAAATAATATCAATTGCCTGCCCGCCTGCAGTATCCGAAAATGCCTCATTACCGAATGAATCCACTGCTGCAATTCTATAATAAACAGTAGTATTACAAGCAACCGGAATCCTGATTAGGTGGGTATCTATAGCAAGTACGGTATCAACCACTGTCCATTTAGCACCGGCTAAAAATAGGATATGATATTCTTT
>JAPLCZ010000289.1 GCA_026391915.1 Bacteroidota bacterium
CAATTTATAGCCTGTTGGTGCCATTAGCTATTGGCATCAGCAGGTTTAAATATTTAAATAAGGAGTTTAGGTTCTTCTTAATTTACTTTGTTGCCAGCTTATTGGTAGAGTATTATTCCTCTTTTTTTAGAATGCATTACAGGAATAATATGCCTATTTCCAACGTATTTACGTTGATAGAGTTTGGGTATTTTGCCATTATGTATCTTGGGTATTTTAAGGGCAGAAAGAGAATTCTTAATTTCATTACCATAAGCTCCATTTTATTTATAGGTGTTGCATTGGCAGATATGTTTGTGTTGAATGGAATCTGGAAAAGTAATTCATATGGCCACTCCACAGAGGCAATACTGATGGTAATTTATAGCAGTTTTTTCTTCTATTTCTTTTTTAAGGGCGAATTAAATAAAGTAGTATGGAAAGAGCCAATGTTTTGGGTGAGTGCAGCACTACTACTTTTTTTTACTTTAAATTTATTTCTATACCTAAGTACAAATATTTTATTGGTTAAGAATCATAAGGTGGCAGTTGCAGGTTATTTATTGAGTGCAGGAGCCAATATAATTTGTAATTTAATGTTTGCAATATCCTTTTTATGTTTCAGGGAGAAGGCTCAGAAGTAGTATTTTTTTATATTGTAGGTACCGGCTTTGCTTTGATGTTGGTGGTATTCTTATTTATTTATGTATACCTGCACCAGCAGCGCCTTGCCAGATATAAAATACAGAACCAAAAAACGATTTAAAAAAGGAAAATGAAGTTTTTGTTGCATTCCACAGAGGGCAAAATAATGAGAGAATAAGAATAGCAGAAGACCTGCATGATAGTATAGCGCCAAAACTCTCTGGCATTAAAATGAAAATTGAATACGTAATGGGCAACATTAAAGATGAATATCTTATTGAAGCAATGGATGAATCCTTAGCAAGCCTAAAGTTTGTGATTAATGAGGTTAGGGAACTCTCTCATCACTTACATTCATCTACAGTAAAGCTTAAGGGCCTGCGGAATAATCTTGAGGAATTAATAGCAGATTATAATACTAAAAATGGCTGTAGGTATCAACTTCTTTTTAACTTTGAAGAGATTGATGACCAATATTCTTTTGAATGGATTGTGAGTCTTTATAGGGTAATTGCAGAGCTTCTTTATAATATTCACAAACACGCCAAAGCAAAGGAAGCTATAGTGCAACTCAGTAATTTTGATAGTATTATCCAATTGATTGTGGAGGACAACGGAAAAGGCTTTAACCCCAATGAACGATATGAAGGGATTGGCTTACGAAATATAAAGAAAAGGTTATTAGTAATAGGCGCAAAATTAAATATAGATAGCTCTGAAAATGGAACAACAGTAATTATTGAAATCCCAAATAAAACAAACGAATATGAAAAATGAACTAACTAAAATCTACATTGCTGATGACCATCAAATAATCATTGATGGTCTACAATTATTACTCAGAAATTCCCCACATATTTTTGTTGTGGGTAGTTCTAATGATGGCCAAAAAGCCTTTGATGAAATACTTTCATTAGAGCCTGATATTGCCATTTTGGATATCAAAATGCCAGAATTAACAGGGTTGCAGGTTTTAAAACAGCTTAGAGGAAAAACCAAAACCCGTTTTATAATGCTCACAATGTTTGATGAACCCGTTTATGTGAATGAAGCTATTCATGAAGGGGCACATGGATATTTGTTGAAGGACTCTGGAAAGGATGAACTGTTATCAGTAATAGAGTCAACCATGAATAACAAAAAAACCATCAAACATTTCCAAGAAAAAAATGAGGATAAACCTAGTCTATCACCTAGAGAAAAGGAGATACTGAAGTTGCTTTGTAAGGGATATAATAATCCTGCTATTGCAAAGGTGCTTTTAGTTTCTGAATTTACTGTGGCTACCCATCGCAAAAACCTTATGCGCAAAACAGGAATTAAAACAGCTGCAGGCCTTATTGACTTTGCTAATTCTAACCTCATTAAATAACACTGCCCCTCTTTTTCTACCTTTGAAGCAAATAAACTTTAATGGCAGCAAATACTTTTGGAGAGATATTTAGGGTAACTACCTTTGGTGAATCTCATGGTGAGGCAATAGGAGCTGTAATTGACGGCTGCCCCGCTGGTTTGCGCATTGATGCAGACTTCATACGCAAAGAGATGGCGCGCCGCAGCCCGGGGCAATCTGCCATCACCACCCAAAGAAAAGAAGGGGATGCTGTAGAGATTTTATCAGGTGTTTTTGAGAACGTAACTACAGGTTCTCCCATTGCCCTATTAATTAAAAACAAAGACCAGCGCAGCGCAGACTATACTGCCCTCTCTAAAATTTACCGCCCCTCACACGCTGATTATACCTATGAAAAAAAATATGGTTTGCGGGATTACCGTGGTGGCGGCAGAGCCTCTGCCAGAGAAACCGCAGCACGGGTAGCAGCAGGCGCCATAGCCAAATTATTTTTGAATGAATACCACATCCGAATTACTGCTTATGTAAGTGCTGTGGGTGAAATAAAACTGGATAAACCATATCAGCAACTCAGTTTTAGTATGATTGATAGCCACCCTACCCGTTGCCCTAACCCCGAAACCGACAAACGAATTCAGGAGCTAATCCTACAACTAAAAGCTGAGGGAGATAGCGTGGGAGGAGTGGTAAGTTGCGTAATTGAAGGTTGCCCAGCAGGATTGGGTGAACCCGTTTTTGATAAGCTCAATGCTGCATTGGGAAATGCTATGTTAGGCATTAATGCCGTAAAAGGATTTGAACTTGGCAGCGGCTTCGCCGCTGCCACTATGCGTGGCTCACAACATAATGACAGCTTTGTGCGGGAAGGGGAAAAATTCCGTACCCTAACCAATAATTCGGGTGGCATACAAGGCGGCATCAGTAACGGGGAAGATATTTATTTTAATGTAGCCTTTAAACCCGTAGCCACTATTGCCAAACCCCAGGAAACCCTCAACACCGCAGGCGAAAAAACCACTATGGAAGCCAAAGGCAGGCATGACCCCTGCGTAGTGCCACGCGCAGTGCCAATAGTAGAGGCAATGGCAGCCTTAGTAATTGCCGATTTTGTGTTGAGGAATAGGGGGGCAAGGGTTTAACCCCTCATCACGCCTCTCTCACTCCGCTTGATAAAACCAATGATTTCATCACGTTCTTCAGTGGCGGGTAATTCCGCCTCTATGCGGGTAATAGCCTGGCTTATGTTTGCGCCTTTTTGGTACACCCAACGGTAAATTTCTTGTACCTCGCTTATCTTTTTATCAGAGAAGCCACGCCTCCGCAAACCCACAGAGTTGATGCCTACATAAGCAAGTGGTTCGCGGGCTGCTTTGGTAAAAGGCGGCACATCTTTACGCACCAAACTCCCACCTGAGATTATGGAATGCGCCCCAATATTCACAAATTGATGGACGGCAGAGAGCCCACCTATTATGGCGTAATCACCTATTTTTACATGGCCAGCAATATTTACTGCATTGGCAACCACACAATTTTTGCCTATCACGCAATCATGCGCCACGTGGGCATAAGCCATCAATAAGGTGTTATCACCTACTACTGTTTTGTAGCGGTCTTTAGTACCACGGTTTACGGTTACATATTCACGGATGGTAACATTATTACCAATAATAGCAAGGGTATCCTCGCCTTTAAATTTTAAATCTTGCGGCTCTGCAGATATCACCGCCCCCGGGAATATGCGGCAATTTTTACCAATGCGCGCACCGGACATAATAGTTACGTTAGGTCCTATCCAGCAGCCATCACCAATCTCAACATTATCTTGTATAGTTACAAAAGAAGAAATCTCAACATTAGCCCCAATTTTAGCACCCGGGTGTATGTACGCCAAGGATTGCGGATGCATTTTAATAACAGGCTTTTCGTCCTCTGGCGTGTTATTTTTTTCTTCGGGATTGAGATTTTGTGGCTGGGTCATTCGCGTTATTTTTTCTTTACTATCTGTGCCATGAGTTCTGCTTCGGTTACTACTTTATTGCCAACAAAAATTTGCCCTTTCATCATACAGATGCCCCTGCGTACTGGTGCTGTGAGTTCCATGCGAATCATCAGCGTATCTCCCGGGACAACCATATCTTTAAATTTAGCGCTTTCTATTTTCATAAAGAGAGTGGTGTAATTTTCGGGGTCTTCTAAGGCCGACATTATCATTACACCGCCCACCTGAGCCATGGCTTCAATCTGCAAGACGCCTGGCATAATAGGATTGTTAGGGAAGTGACCCGGAAAAAAATTCTCATTGATGGTAACATTCTTAATTCCAACGATGTGCTTGCTGGATATTTCTATAATTTTATCTACCAAAAGGAAAGGATACGCATGAGGAAGTATCTTTTGGATGGCCTTGGAATCATAAACCGGCGGCTCATTATAGTCATACATGGGTGCGTTGCTACCACCACGTTTTGCCTTTTGCATTGCCTTTTTAATTTTTCTGGCGAAGGCAATATTGGCGGCGTGACCGGGGCGGGCTGCCATCACTTGTGCTTTGATGGGTACACCCACAAGGGCAAGGTCACCAATTAAATCAAGGAGTTTGTGGCGGGCAGGTTCGTTTTGGTAGCGGAGTTCAATATTATTTAAGATGCCTTCCTTTTGCACCCCAATATTGGGTTTGTTAAAGAGCTTAGCAAGATGTTTTAACTCTTCTTCATCTACAGGTTTATCAACGATTACGATGGCATTATTTAAATCACCTCCTTTAATCAAATTCATTTTGAGGAGGTTTTCCAACTCATGCAAAAAGCAAAAAGTTCTTGAAGATGCAATCTGTGTTTTGAACTCCATGATATCTGTGATAGATGCATGTTGGCTTCCCAAAACAGTAGAGTTATAATCCACCATTACAGTGAGGCGGTAGCCATCCAATGGCATGGCAACCATCTCCACACTTCTGTCTTCTTCCATGTGGTGGATGTTGTATGGAATTTCAAAATACTCACGGTCTGCTGCCTGTTCTTTAATGCCCGTTGCTAATATTGCATCCACAAATTGCTGAGAACTTCCATCCATAATGGGGGTTTCGGGGCCATCCAATTCCACCAAAACATTATCAATTTCCAACCCTGCAATGGCTGCCATCACGTGCTCAATAGTATTTATTTTTACATCTCCTTTAGCAATGGTAGTACCCCGGCTGAGGTCAACTACATTATCTACATCTGCATCTACAATAGGATTATCAGGCAAATCAACCCGCATAAATTTTATTCCGTAGCCTTCCGGTGCTGGCCTCAAAGTCATGTTTACCGGGAGGCCGGTATGTAATCCCACGCCAGAGATTTGTATATCTTCTTTGATGGTAGATTGTTTTGTATTCATCTATTTATTATTGCCTTTTATTTGTTTTTCTAGATCCTGAATTCGGGTGTAAAGTTCAGGTAGTTTTTTGAATACTGAGAGAGAATGGACATAAGTACGGAAATCCTCAGCAGGAGTTCCAAACCATTTTGTGCCTTCGCCTTCAATAGATTTTGTAACGCCGGTTTGTCCGCCAATGCGCACCCCATCTCCAATTTTTATATGCCCTGCTACGCCTACTTGTCCACCCATCATCACGTTTTTACCCACCTTGGTACTGCCGCTTATCCCCACTTGCGAAGCAAGTGCAGTGTTCTCTCCCAACTCCACATTATGTGCAATTTGGATGAGGTTATCCAGCTTTACGCCGTTGCCAATAATAGTTGCTTTTATAGTAGCGCGGTCAATGGTGGTATTAGCGCCAATCTCCACATTATTCCCAATAATTACTTTTCCTGTCTGAGGCATTTTCTTATAAGTACCATCTTTTTGGGGGGCAAAACCAAACCCATCACTGCCGATTACACAACCTGAATGCAGGATGCAATTCTCACCTATTTCTGTATTTGCATAAATCTTTACACCGGGGAAAAGAATGGTGTTGTCCGCAATTTTAGAATTATCACCCACATAAACCTGAGGGAAGATTTTTACATTATTCCCAATCTTGCAATCCTCGCCTATGTAGGCAAAAGCACCTACATAAATATTCTCACCAAGGGTAGATGTTTGGGTGATGTAAGATGGTTGTTCAATCCCCTTTTTATTTAAGCCTGCCTGATTAAATTTATCTAACAGATTAGAGAGAACGGTGTAAACATCCTTCACAAAAATTAATGCAGGAGTAACTTCTTTTTCTGGAGTAAAACTTTCATCCACTAACACAGCAGTTGCTTTGGTTTCATAAAGAAATTGGGCATATTTAGGGTTGCTTAAAAAGCTGATTGCACCTTCCACTGCTTCCTCTATAGGAGAAAAAGTAGAGATAAGTTTTGTACCATCACCCACTACTCTGCCACCTGCAATTTGTGCTATATCGTTTACAGTTATCTTCATGCTAAGTCTTTGGGATGACAGATAAAATACTTCTTTATGGTTTTGTTTAAGGTATGCAAATCATATTGGTCAGATGCCTCCACAATGTCCACCACTTTGCCTGATTTGGTGAGGATATTAATCTTAAAATTCTCTGATGAATAGGTAGAGTTTTCTATTACGTCAGAAAACACAAAATAGTTGGCTTCTGTTGCAGATATGCCATAAGCCTTGGCTGTTTTTTCACGCAAGGTTGTAAGGAGGTTTTCCTCCGCTGGCTGGTCATAAAAAGCTGTTTTATACAATTGCCGATGAATCATTTTTTTGCATAGCAGGGATAGCACTTTATCATGATGATTCATCCAAACTTTAACAGAAGCAAGTATGTCAGTATCATCTAGGGCTGCAAAGGTATCCAAAACCAATGGGCTGCGCCTGAAATCCTCATCGTTAATTTTATTGTTTAAGAAAAAATGAAGGGCTGGTGTGGCAAATAATTCTTCTCCTTTTGCTGAAAGTTCTTTGGCTCTTGTCAGGATTTTGATTAGCAATTGCTCTGCGGAAACTACTGCTTTGTGCAGATAAACCTGCCAATACATAAACCGCCTAGCCAGTAAAAATTTCTCAATAGAATAAATCCCTTTGTCCTCAATTACCAACTCATTATCCACCACATTCATCATCATGATGATTCTATCAGAACCAATTACTCCTTCATGCACTCCGGTATAAAAACTATCACGGTTTAGGTAATCCAATCTATCAACATCTAATTGGCTACTCACCAACTGGTGCAAGAAATTCTTCTCATATTCTCCATTAAAAATCTTGATGGCTAAACTCATTTTGCCCCCCAATTCTGTGTTCAATCTTTCCATGAGCATTACAGAAATTGCCTCATGATGGATGCCATTGGCAATAGTGCTTTCTAAGGCATGAGAAAAAGGCCCATGCCCAGCATCATGCAGCAAAATGGCGAGGCTTGCAGCCTCAGTTTCTTCATCAGTAATTTTAACTCCTTTGCTTTTTAAAGTATCCAAAGCAAGGGTCATTAAATGGAAAGCGCCAAGGGCATGATGAAACCTTGTGTGCAACGCCCCGGGATAAACCATATGCGTTAATCCAAGCTGCTTAATATGCCGCAACCGCTGAAAATATGGATGCTCAATCACCCCAAAAATTACATCTCGCGGAATTTTTACAAAGCCATAAACGGGGTCATTGATTATTTTTATGCTGGGCATATATGCCTGCAAAATTAGCCATTAAGGGTGGGTTTATCAATCTGTGTATCTTTGCCGCCTTATATGCTTATTTATGTATAAAAATTTTGATGGTTCCCTATTAGAAATGTTGAGAGAAAAAGCCCACCAAGCTTCTTCTAAACCTATGATTGCTGGGGTTGATTACCTGCCCCCAACAGGCAAAGTGATTGACGCCGATGACCTGCTTCATGGGGTGGATGCTGTGCTGGATGGTTGGCTTACCACAGGCAGATTTGCCCTACAGTTTGAAAGGAAATTTGCTAAGTATTTCGGGGCTAAAATGTCTCTATTAGTTAACTCTGGCTCCTCTGCCAATTTGGTTGCTTTCTCTGCACTTACTTCAGAGAAATTAGGTAGCCGCGCCCTGAAGCCCGGTGATGAAATTATCACTGTTGCGGCGGGTTTCCCCACTACTATTAACCCAATGATAATGCATGGCTGTGTGCCTGTGTTTTTAGATATTGACATCCCCACTTATGACTTTAAAGTAGAGGATTTAGAAGCTGCTATCACCCCAAAAACCAAGGCCATTATGATGGCGCACACTCTTGGCAATCCGTTTAATTTGGATGCCGTGATGCAGGTTGCTGAAAAGCATAACCTATGGGTGATTGAAGACAATTGCGATGCCCTTGGCGCTATGTATAACGGCAAAAAGACAGGCTCTTTTGGTAGCATGGCAACGGTTTCTTTTTACCCCGCCCACCATATTACCATGGGTGAGGGAGGTGCTGTAATTATTAATGATTTAAAATTTAAAACCATTGCAGAAAGTTTCCGCGATTGGGGTCGCGATTGCTATTGCCTGCCCGGTGCAGAAAACACCTGCAACAAACGCTTTGAGTGGGATTTGGGAACCCTCCCCCATGGCTATGACCATAAATATACTTACTCGCACCTTGGCTTTAACCTAAAGGCAACAGATACCCAAGCTGCCATTGGCTTAAGCCAGCTTAATAAGGCTGACGATTTTGTGCAAAAGCGCAGGGCAAACCACGCTATGCTTTACCAAAAACTAAAACCTTTGGAAGAGCATTTTATATTGCCGGAAGCTACCCCTAACTCAGAGCCCAGCTGGTTTGGGTTTTTATTGACTCTGCGCAATGATAAAATTGACCGCAATGAGCTCACCCAATTTTTAGAGAGCCAAAAGGTAGGCACACGCCTGCTGTTTGGCGGCAACCTTACACGCCAGCCTGCTTACCAAAATATTAATTATAGGGTAGTGGGCAACCTTGATAATACAGATATAGTGATGAACCGCACTTTTTGGTTGGGCGTATGGCCTGGCTTAACCGAAGCCCATTTTGACTATATGGTTGAAAAACTTGGGGAGTTTGTGAAGGAGTTGTAGGAAGTGGGCGTGTTCCCCGTCATGATAGTTATCAGTTATCGGTTGTCAGAAAAAAGTAAAGAGGAACCGTCACTCGGTGGGAGCTTTGTTCGCGGAAGGCAATGAGTTTTACAAGAACTCCCGAATGTTAGCGATGCGCATTTGGGAGAATAGATAAAAGATTTAAAATCCTAAAAAGCAAAGCACCACAATAAAATCCTTATTTAGCGCACAGCTCCTCAATATATCCCAGCACCTCTTTGCGTCCCGTTTTTTTATTGGCAGACGTTACAAAATGTTGTGGCAATATCATCCATGTTTCTGCCATCACTGTAAAAAATGCTTCTATGTTTTTCTTAATGGCAATGGATTTACTTTTATCCGATTTGGTAAAAATAATACAAAAAGGTACCGAGTTTTCGCCAAGCCAATCCGCAAACTCAAGGTCAATTTCCTGAGGTTTTATGTTGGCATCAATCAATAAAAAAACACAGGTAAGGTTCTCCCTTTGGGTGAGGTACTCCTCCATATTTATCTGCCACGCAAGCCTGCTGGTTTTGCTGCGCTTTGCGTAGCCGTAGCCGGGCAGGTCCACCAAGTACCAAATTTTATTAATCAAAAAATGGTTGATGGTTTGGGTTTTCCCCGGCGTGTGTGATGTTAACGCAAGGCTTTTGCGCCCAGTGAGCATATTAATCAGTGATGATTTGCCCACATTACTTCTGCCCACAAAAGCAAATTCTTCTTTATCAGGTTTGGGGCAGCCCGCTACGGTAGGCACACTTTGCAGATATTCTGAGGTATTAATTTCCACAGGGCAAAGGTACGTGAACAGTTTACAGTAGTCAGTTATCAGTATTCAGATTAAGAAAAGAAAGGATAGGTGAAGATACTGAAACGAGTTCAGCATGACGGGACTTCTTGCTTTTTTCTGACAACCGATAACTGACAACTGATAACTTAACTTTGTACCATTATGGCGCAGGTGGTTCCGGATTCTCTTTCTCTTAAAAATAAAAAAAGCCAGGTAGGTGAAATGTTTGATGACATCTCACCAAGGTATGATTTACTGAACCGTGTGCTGAGCATGGGCATTGACCGCGGCTGGCGCAAAAAGGTGGTTTCAATATTAAGAAGAGAGAATTCTAAAACAATTTTGGATGTGGCAACCGGCACTGGAGATTTGGCAATTGCCATCGCCAAACTCCCTGATGTAAAAATTACAGGGGTTGATATTTCGGAAGGGATGCTAACGGTAGGGCGCAAGAAAATTGAAAATAAAAACCTCCAAAAAATCATAACATTGTCTTGGGGTGATTCCGAAAATCTGGACTTTGCAGACAATAGTTTTGATGCCATTACCGTTGCCTTTGGGGTGCGCAATTTTGAGAATTTGGAAAAAGGTTTGGCGGAAATGTATAGGGTGCTAAAGCCTGATGGGATTGCTATAGTGCTGGAGTTTTCGCAGCCACAAAATTTTATTTTTAAGAATATATACTATCTATATTTTAATTTCGTTTTACCAAATATCGGCAAGCTGGTTTCTAAGAATATCAATGCGTATTCTTATCTACCCAAATCAGTGAAGGAATTCCCTTTTGGAGAGAAGTTTGTCGGTATTTTAAACAAACAAAATTTTAAAGAAACATCATGCACACCACTCACTTTCGGGATATGCAGCATCTACACAGGGCGAAAATAGTAGCACTCTTTTTTGTAGCTTTTTTAATGGCTACTAATGCTTTTGCACAAGGGCAGAATAAGCCTTTTTATGATTATGGACGCAAACTGCATTTCGGGTTTACTGTGGGCACAAGCATCTCAAATTTTAAATATGATTGGTCACCAAAATGGTATACCCAAGATACCATCAGTACTGTAAATATCCGCCGCTTGCCAGGCATTACTTTAGGCGCAGTGGGTGATTTCCATATGGGGGAGTATTGGGATATAAGATTAGTTCCTTCATTGGTTTTAAGTCAAAGAAATCTGGAGTATAAATTTAATAATGGGGATATAGTTACTAAGCAAGTAGAGTCCGCAATTGTGGAGATGCCAGTGCTTTTAAAATTAAAATCAGAGAGACACCAGAACATCAGGATGTACTTAATTGCAGGCGGAAAATATGGCTATGATTTGGGTTCCGATTACCGCGCCATCAAAAACCCCAACGATATTAAAGTGGCTATAAAACCCAATAATTATTCTTATGAAATTGGGACTGGGTTGGATTTATATTTCCCGTATTTCAAATTCTCACCGGAGATAAAACTTACCAAAGGGCTCACCAATATTTTAGTGCCTGATGATAAACCCTACACCAATATCTTCTCCCGCTTCAGGAGTAATTTCGTTTTCTTTTCTTTGTATTTTGAGGGGTAGTCTTCTTAGGCTATTAAGTTAAGAGAAGTACGACTCCGAAGGAGTCGCAGGTTTATAGATATTTCATATGCTATAAACCTACAACCCCATTGGGGTTGAACATAACTAACCCCGAAACCCTGCCAACCCCAACTCCCGCCATGGAAAATAATTAAAGAAGGGCTTTCCTATAGAGTCTCCTCCAAAATACTTCTTTACAGTATAAAAATGTTTTACTGAATACTCGGGGTTGCAAAAATTCATTGTTACCTTAACCCAAGGAAATTTCATTGATAATACAGGTTAAATTAGCTTCAGTTGAATTGAAATTTAGAAAGACTTGTATTAATTAAAATTAAATAAAAAAATAGTATTTAGGATTCAATGTATTTAAATTAGTTTCAAAAATTTCTATTAATAATAATTATTGTAATATTGAAGCAAATATTAGATGTATGGAAGAACTAGATAATAGCATTCCTGAAGTGGATTTTAAGGCTATCAAGCACATGCTTAATGATGTAAAAACCTTGGTACCTTTACTAATAAATCTAACTGGGAAAGAAAGATTAAAGAATTTTAAACTGAGTAAAAAGCGTTACCAGTTTTTGATGAAAGCAACTGAGGCAGCACAGGTGCATAGCGGCATTATTCCTCCTTATGTAAATTTGGAAAGGATGAATTTTGATATAAAACTTTATGACCAGCTAACACTTTTGGAAGAACAGATTTCTGAATTGAGCAATGCTATTAAAGGCACCAAAATAAAAGTGGGTGCGGATGCTTTGCGCCAATCCATGGAAGTTTATCAAACACTTTCAAGGGCAGGCAAAGCAGGAGTTGAGGGGGCGGAGGAAAGCTATCTTGAACTTAAAGAATTATTCCCAGGGAGGGGGAAAGCAAAGAAGGCTATAGGTTCTGAGAATGAAAGCCAAAATTGAAGTTAGGTTAAATAGATTTTTTAATTTTTAGGAGTAGAAAACAATTAAAATTTATCCTAACCTTGCATAAAATTTAACCTTACATGTTTTACAATTTTTTCAGGTTGTTTTTCTTAATTGGCTTGCGGGCTTACTTTAAAAAAATTAAAGTGGAGGGGGCAGAAAATATCCCTGCTAATACGCCTGTTATTTTGCTGTGTAATCACCAAAGTGCTATTATGGATGCATTGCTTACGGGGAGTTGTTTTAAGCAGAAGATTTATTTTATGGCAAGGGGAGAAACCTTTAGCACTAAATTTAAAAATTGGTTCATGATGCAGGTAAATGCCATCCCTATTTACCGCCCCGATATGAGCCCTGGCATGGAATGGAAAAACAAAGCCACCATGAATGAGTGTTATAAACTCTTTGATAAAAACAAAATCATCATCACTTTCCCGGAAGGATTAAGCTTTACAGAACCCCGGATTCGGCCATTAAAGAACGGGATGGTGAGAATTGCTTTAGGCTACGGAGACTATCATGCTTTTGCCAAAGAATTAGTTATAGTGCCTATGGGAATTAACTATGAAGATTCGCATAAATTCCGCACACAGGTTTTGGTGAAAGTGGGGCAGCCAATAAAAATCACTGACTACGAAAAGCTTTACAAAGAGAAGAAACCCGAAGCCATAAAGCAAATGATTAATGAGGTAAAAGAACAACTTGAAGTCTTGACTTTAATCATTGATAAACCCGAAAACGAAATAGCTATAGAAACCGCTGCAAGTATGAAAGGGGTTTATAAAGAAAGCATCATCAAAGATTTTAATGGGCTAAAAGAAACCTATAGCAATCTCAATGTTTCAATGACAGATGGACAGAAATCAGCATTAGAAAACATTGCACAAAAGGCAAAAAAACTGGGAACAGATATTAGAACCATCAACCAATTGCAAAGTGAAACGGGATGGGATAAAATAAAGAACGTATTAGTTTTGATATTGGTATTTCCTATTTTTTTGTCCGGCTTAGTAAATAGTGCAATCCGGAAGTATCGCTATCATTTGCGGTACCTTTGTTTTCTTTGTTTATTATGTAATTTATAGTTTTATCAGCTATACCATCACAGGTAATCTTTTGCTGTCAATTGGGGTGTTGATGGCATTCCCAATCATCTTTCTTATTGCACATACCTACTACAAATTTGCTTTGCAGCAATTGGCTTTTATTAGAATAAGAAAATCCGCAAAGTTGAAAGAGGTGGTAAGGATGATGGAGAGAGTGAGTAACTTAGAAGGTTAAAGTAGTCCTTCATTAACTTGTCTACGGCCTAGTGCCTTCCCCACCACAACTGTTCGGAAGATTGAAAAAGGTGTCACCCTGAGCTTGTAGAAGGGCGGAATAATATGGTTCGGCAAGCTCACCATGACAGCTACTCACCATGAAAAATAATTTTCAGAACAGTTGTGCTGCGCCATCCACCAAGGTAAATGCAACTTTTTTCAACTCATAATTCATAACCCATAGTTCATAACTAAAATTCTCAAACTTTCATTTTCGGTATAATAATAGAGAAGCGAAAAATCCTCAAATTCGCATTCTTTTATAAATAGATTTTTATCCCCATGAAGAAAACCTTCCGCAAGCCTTTTATCATCTTTGGTTTTATTGCTGTTACCTCATTTTTCGCTTTTGATGTAAGCGATAACTATTTCCAAATTTCCAAAAATATTGAAATTTTTTCCAGCGTTTACAAAGAGGTAAACACCTACTATGTGGATGAGATAGAAGCCAGCAAACTCATGCGCACCGGCATTGATGCCATGCTAAAATCTCTTGACCCATATACCAATTACATCAGCGAATCGGAAGTGGAGGATTACAGATTTATGACCACAGGGCAGTATGGTGGAATAGGGGCGCAGATTATTACGCGTGATAAACAAGTTGTAATTCGTGAGCCTTACGAAGGATGGGTAGCGCAAACAGCAGGACTCAGGAGTGGTGATATTATTTTAGAGGTTGATGGCAAATCGGCCTACGACAAAAACTCTGATGACGTAAGCAAAATGCTAAAGGGCACCGCGGGAACTTCCATCACCTTAAAAATAAAAAGAGAGGGTGAAGCAAACCCACTTAACTTCACTTTTAACAGGCAAGAAATTAAAGTAAAAGATGTTCCTTATTATGGGATGATAAACAAAAATATTGGCTACATAAAGTTCATTGGTTTCCATCAGGAGGCATCCATGGAGGTAAGGCAAGCGGTGCTGGAACTCAATAAAAATCCTGAATTACGCGGGATAGTTTTGGATGTACGTGGCAACCCCGGTGGGCTGCTTGATGAAGCCATAAAGACCGTAAATGTATTTGTAAAAAGAAACCAAATGGTTGTATTTACAAAAGGCAAAGCGGCTGATTGGAATAAAGATTACCTAACCGAAGAAGACCCAATGGATTTAAACACCCCCTTAGTTGTAATTACTGATAAGGGTTCTGCCTCTGCGGCGGAGATTGTTTCAGGGAGTTTACAAGACCTTGACCGCGCCGTGATAGTAGGAGAAAATAGTTTCGGTAAAGGGCTAGTACAAACCACAAGGCTCTTGCCCTACAACACTCAATTGAAAGTAACCACCTCCAAATATTATATCCCCTCTGGCAGGTGTATACAGGCAATAGATTATAGTCACCATGACGAGGATGGCAAGGCCCTAAAAACCCCTGACTCATTGAAAAAAGCTTTTAAAACCAAAGGTGGAAGAACTGTATTTGCAGGGCAGGGTATTAAGCCGGATGTATTGGTGGATAGAACTAAATACGAGGATTTGGTTGTGAGCCTCACCACAAAGTATTTGATTTTTGATTATGCCACCCAATACCGCACAAAGCACGAATCCATTGCGGAGGCAGATAAGTTTGAGCTCTCAGAAACTGACTGGAATGATTTTGTTGCCTACCTGAAAACCAAAAATTACGAATACACCACAGATACCGAAACCCAATTGGAGAAACTTGATAAATCCACCAAAGAAGAAAAATATTATGATGGGGTGAAATCAGAAATGGAGACCCTGAAAGCAAAACTAAAAGCCGCAAAAAGCGAAGACGTGATGAAATATAAATCTCACATCAAGGAACTTTTAGAAGATGAAATTGCCAGCAGATACTACTACTATAGGGGAAGAGTGCAATCCAGTTTTGATAATGATAAAGACATTATAGAAGCCGTAAAAATTTTATCAGATAAAGATAGATACGGTAAGATTTTAACTGCGGAAAAGTAACATCATGCTGATTCATTTCAGCATCCACCAAGTAAATAAGAGATGCTTCGTACCTTAGCTTGACGGTTGCGCAGGGTGTCATGCTGAGGCGCGAAGCATCTCTTCCCATTTTCAAATTTCCAAATTGGATTTACATCCTCTTAAAACACCTCACCACAAGCAACCCAACAGCAAACAAAAACATAGCAATGCTAATGCGGTTGATGCCATGCATCATCTTTAAATTAAAGTCTGGCTTTTCTGGATTCTTTTTTACGATATAAAAATACTGTAGTATTTTTCTGATGATAGCTTTCATGATGGTAGGTGTTGCAGATACGAAGGTAAGGGGTGCAAGGTAAAGGGTAAATTTTAAATGGGAAAACAGCCGTTCTTGGTATTTTCACCGCAAGTGTTGGAAAGACTTTCCTGAAATAAATTTCAGTAACTATGTTAACTTTTAAAAACGTATTAAACCACATAGAAACATAGTTTTTCTATGTAACTATGTGGTTAGTTTTTAAATTTATGAGTAAACTATTCCTTCACAATTTTGCCTGCCCCTGCCAATCCCTTTTCTGTTTGTATTTGATAGATGTAAATCCCTTTGGGTTGGGTGCTTAAATCTATCTCTTTCTCTGGGGTGGTGATGGATGATTGGTACACACATCCGCCCAATAAATTAAATACTTTTATGCTGGCACCCGCACTGTTTTGTAAACCCCCAATGCGGAATACCCCCTGCGTTGGGTTAGGGTAAATGCTGCCCATTTGGCTGCCTTTTGGGGTATAGATATTTGTATAAACTGCCTTTAAGTTTTTATCCGCTTTTATTACATAAACATCAAACTCATCAATATTAACCAAATGGCTACCCACTACCTTTTGTAATTTAGAACCCACGCTGCCGGCTATTATAAACCCCGAATCGGCGGTTGCCTCCACCCAATTGGCAGTGCCGGAGCTGCGCACACTGTATGAGGTGGAATCCAACATCACCCCAGAGCTGTTAAATTTTATTACTTTTATCCTGCGAAGCAGTTTAAAAGTACCTGTATCAAAGCCATTATTTACCTGTGCTGTCATCACATAATTGCCATCTAATAGTTTGGTGATAATGTGGCCGCCATAGGCAGGGGTTTTCATCCCCCAAATTCTTTTACCTGTGGAATCCATCAATGAGTAGCCATCATCATTGCCAGTTAAAATTTGTGAATCATTTACTACTAAAAGCGTAGTGGCATTGGAGGTCATACGCATAGTGGTATCCCCAATAAGGTTGGTTTTTATGAGGTATCTTACCTCGTAGGCGCCACTGCCGTTGGTGGCATTTACCCAGGTGCTGGTAAGAAAATAGTAACCTGTTTTTGCTTTTATGCATTTGCTGATGTTCCATCCCCTCTCCATTGGCATTACTTTTTTCCAGAGCATTTTGCCGTTGGTATCCACTTTTACCAAGGCAGCGCCATAGAGTTTATTGGCGGCTTTATCATACTTATAAAATGCTTTGCCATAGAGCAAAAAATTGCCATCAGCCTCCATAAACATGGAGTTAAAATAGCCATCAACCCCAATGCTTTTGGTGGCTATGGTATCCATATTGGCATTGAGGCGCACCAACATAGAGGTGTAGTTAATACGGTGAGCCAGGCAGATGTAGCTGCTATCCGCATACTGGCGGATGACGCTGGCACTGCTGCCGGAATCCACGAAAGTTTCGTAGATAAAATCACCATTGGCATCTAACTTAAATAGATACATAAGGCCTGAGTTAGCGCCACAAAATGCGTACTCGCCGCGCTTTAGCGTTGGGGTAACGCAGAGGGCGGTTTCATCATGTTTTGTGTTGGCGTAATACGTTTTTTGAAAACCATTTTGCGCTTTGGCGCACGGGAAGTAAGCAAGAAAGCACACCATCCCAATTAAGAATGTTTTTTTCATATTGTTGTATTTTTATTTTGGTAACACGAAGATAGGGCGTGTTTTACGGATTGATACTTAGGGGGAGAAAATAATAATAATTATTTTCGCAAACCCATGCATTTCAAAAAATATCCGCTGTTCGGGATGTCCCGCAGGGCATCCCGAACCACAGATTAAGGAGGATATATTATCCGCCAGTAAACAAATAGAGCCCCGCCTACAACGGGGTTTTGTTCATTTTCAAATTACTTTCTCATAATTCATTTATAGGGGAGGTGTCAAGTAGATCACAGTTCTAAGTTTTGTATTTTGATTATTCACTTTCCTCCCTGCCTATATTTGCACCCAATTACTGCAAAGGGTTTTTGCCAAAAAACAAACAACAATACATTGAGTGTAATAGTAGAAAAATTAACCAAAACCTATGAAGAGCAACGAGCCGTTGATGAGGTTTCTTTTGAAATAAACCAAGGCGAGATTGTAGGTTTTCTGGGGCCTAATGGTGCAGGTAAATCTACCACCATGAAGATGCTTACTTGCTACCTTGCACCTACCTCCGGCACGGCAAGCGTGGGTGGTAAAAGTATACTCACTGACTCCTTGGAGGTGCGCAAACGCATAGGTTATTTGCCGGAACATAACCCCCTTTATCTGGAGATGTACGTAAAGGAATACCTGCGGTTTATTGCGGGGTTGCACAACCTAAAAGGCAATGTAACCAAGCGTGTAAATGAGTTGATTGACATGACAGGTTTGGGCGTGGAGAAAAACAAAAAAATTGCAATGCTCAGCAAAGGTTACCGCCAAAGGGTGGGGCTTGCGCAAGCACTTTTGCATGACCCCGAAGTCTTGATTTTGGATGAGCCTACCTCTGGCTTAGACCCCAACCAAATTGTGGAAATCCGCAACTTAATTAAAGAAGCGGGGAGTAATAAAACGGTGATTTTCTCCACGCATATTTTGCAGGAAGCAGAGGCAATGTGCAGCAGAATTATCATCATCAACAAAGGAAAAATAGTAGCGGATAAACCCACAGAAGTGCTCATAAATTCTATGCAGGGATTGGTACAAATGCGGGTGGTGTTTAAGAATGCAGTGCAGGCAAATGACCTCAAACAATTGGAAGGAGTTTCTGCTGCCGTAAAACAAAATGATGGCTACCTGATTAATAGCAGTGATAAAAATTTATTGAGTGAAACGCTGTTCAACTTCGCTGTAAAAACAGGCAATGTGGTGTATGAAATGACCCCCGAAACCCAAAGCCTTGAAAAGATATTTCAGGAACTCACTCAAACAGAAAAACAATAAAAGATGTTTGCCATTTTTAAAAAAGAAATTAGTGTGTTCTTCAGTTCGCTGATAGCCTATATCGCCATTGGGGTATTCCTGATTGGCAACGGGATTTTTGTGTGGGTGTTGCAAGAAAATCTCTTTGATAACGGCTATGCTACGCTGGATATTTTTTTCATTAATGCCCCTATGATTTTCCTTTTTTTAGTGCCCGCTATTACTATGCGGTCATTTGCGGAAGAACAAAAAACAGGGACTATAGAAATCCTCTCCACCAAACCTGTTACGGATTTGCAGATAGTTTTGGGGAAGTATTTCGCAGGATTGGTATTGGTGTTTTTCTCTTTATTGCCAACGCTTTTTTACTACTATACGGTTAGCTATTTTGCGGTGCCAGGTACCGGGATTGACCACGGCGCTACCATAGGTTCTTATATTGGTTTGCTCTTTATTGGGGCGGCTTATTTAGCCATTGGGATGTTTGCTTCTTCCATTACAGAAAACCAAATTGTAGCCTTTATCACAGGGATGTTTTTGTGCTTCTTTTTTTATAGCCTCATGGATTATTTAAAAAGTATGAATGCCCTCGCAGAGGTCTCTTGGTTGTTTGATGCATTCAGCATTCAGAGCCATTATATTTCCATAAGCAGAGGGGTAGTTGATACCAGAGATTTGGCTTTCTTTATCAGCATCATCACTGTTTTTTTGAGCCTTACTAAAACCACTATTCAAAGCAGGAAATCATGAAGAAATTATTTTCAGGGAAATTCCAGTTAGGCTTGCAGGCATTAGCCATGGTGGTGATTATCATCCTTGCCAATGTGGTTTTAAATGTTTACTACAAACGCATTGACCTCACCGAGGACAAAAGATTTACCCTCTCTGAGCCTACTATAAAACTACTTTCGGGCTTAAAGGATGCCGTTTACATAAAGGTGTATCTGGAGGGAAAAGGGATGCCCCCGGGCTTCAATAAAATGCATGATGCCATACAGGATATGCTTAACGAATTCAGGATTGTGGCAGGGGATAAAATCCAATATCAGTTCATCAGTCCAGATGCCATGCCTGATAAGGCGAGTCGTGATGATTTGCTAAAACAACTTGCCAACCAAGGGCTCACCCCAATGGAAGTGCAGGCAAATGAAGATGATAAATTGGTGCAAAAACTTATAGTGCCGGGTGCCATGCTTAGCCTCAATAATAAAAATGCACCGGCTGTTTTTATTAATCAGCAAGTGGGTAATTTATCCCCTGAGGAGGAACTCAATAATGCCACTATGCAAGTGGAATATCAACTTGCGAATGCAGTGCGTAAACTCCTCACTACCCAAAAACAAAAGGTAGCTTTTATTACAGGACACGGGGAATTAGACACTATGTACACTGCGGATATCCGCAAAAGTTTCCGTGAATTTTATGATGTGGATTTGGTGGATTTACCAAAATATAAAGTGGGCAGATTGGATGGCTACAAAGCTATTGTGGTGGCAAAACCAACCCTCCCTTTTTCTGAATTGGAGAAGTATAAAATTGACCAATTTGTTATGCGGGGTGGCAGAGTGTTGTGGTTGCAAGATGCCTTACAAGCAGAGATGGATAGTCTCCGAGGCACAGAGATGTTTGCCACAGATTACCAACTTAATTTGGATGATTTGCCCTACAAATATGGGGTGCGGGTTAACTACAATTTGGTACAGGATTTAAACTGTCATTTCATCCCGCTGCTGACTTCCAGCATGGGTTCGCAGCCGCAAGGCACGCAACTTAAGTGGCCATATTTCCCTGTGATTACTGCGGCGGCGCAGCACCCAATTGTTACCAACCTTGGCCCTGTACTTTTTCAGTTTGGTGGCACACTGGATACCCTAAGTTCTGCAAGAAATATTGGGATTAAAAAGACAGTGCTTTTACAAACCTCGCCCTACACTAAAGTAATGAGTAGCCCTGTGCATATTGATTTAAAAATGGTGCGTGGAATTAACTCCAAAACTTACCATAGCGGTTTCCAGAATGTAGCGGTTTTGCTGGAAGGGAAATTCACTTCTTTGTTTGCAAATCGCCTCCCGCCAAATGTTACTGAGAGTGGCCAGTATGGTAAATTTATAGAGAAGGGTGCGGATGCAAAAATCATTGTGGTGAGTGATGGTGACGTAATTAAAAACGCATACAGCCAAGCTAAGCAAATGTATTATCCTTTGGGTTTTGACCCATGGACAAATCAGAATTTTAACAACAAAGCTTTCATCATGAATTGCATGGATTATATGGTGGATGAAAGTGGACTTATTTCCCTACGCACCAAACAATATACCTTGCGTTTGCTGGATGCGGGCTTGGTGAAAGCAGAAAAAAATAATTGGAAAATCATCAATATGGTTGTCCCGATTTTACTGATTATTATTTTTGGGATTATCTATAATTACATCCGCAAAAGAAGATTTGCGGGCTAAGATTTTTAAATGAAATAGCCATAAAAAGAAATGATGTTAAAACAAAAAATTAGTCAATGGCGTATTGCATCTTATCATTAAAAAATAAATTATAGCAAGATGAACAAATCCACCATCATTTATATTTTTATTGCGCTGATTCTTGGGGTTGCCGTCTATTTTATTTTAAGGAAAGACCGCAGCGGAACTATCCCCGAAGGGCTGCGTGATTTTGCAATTTCGGATACGCAAAACGTAACTAAAATAGTCTTGAGTGATAGGTATAATACCACCACCATTTTGGAACGCCAACCTGATGGAAACTGGCTCATCAATAAAAAATACAAAGCCTTTAAAGACCGTGTAGAATTATTGCTGGAGTGTTTGAAAAGAATACAGGTTCGCACACCGGTACCCGCTGAGGCAAGGGATAAATTTATTAAGGATATGGCGGCAACAGGGGTGAAGATTGAGCTTTACAAAAACCATGAATCCTCTCCTGCAAAAGCCTATACCGTTGGCGGAAACACTGCCGATGAATTAGGAACGGTGATGTTGCTAAAGGGCTCACCAGAACCTTTTGTGATGCATATCCCCGGCTTTAATGGTTACCTCTCTGTGCGGTATTTTACGGCAGTGCAGGACTGGCGCAGCAGGGTAGCTTTGGAGTTTAACCCATTAGATTTAACGAGTCTTGAAATTGAATATCCTGCCTACCCAAAGCGTTCATTTATTTTAAGGATGGATGAGAAAAATGTCTCTATTGAAAATCCCGAGTCACACCAAAAGGCCAAACCCAAAATGGACAAAGTAAAAGCTGCTGTTATTGGGTTTTCACATTTGGATTTTGAAGATTTTATTTCTCCCAAATTCATCAATATTGATAGCACCATTTCCTCAGAACCTTTTGCTATTATAAAACCCAAAACTAAGCACGGCAACCAGCCGGAATTAAGGCTCTACCGCAAGCGTGCATCAGGCCAAACAAAATTTATTGAAGACAAAATTTGGGACGGCGATAAGTTCTTTGGTGCACTTAGCAGCTCCCCAAAAGAGTTGTTCTCTATTCAGCGGTTTGTACTGGATAAAATCCCAATGAAGTGGGAGGAGATGGAGTAAGAGTTTTCAATTGTCGGTAATCAGTTGTCAGAGAAAAAACCTCGTAGGTTTTTAAAACCTACGAGGTTTGGTAGAAATAATAAATACCTTTGTTCTATGAAAAGTATCAAAATTTTCAATCACAGAAAAGTGTCTGTAACCCTTTGGGCACTAAGGTTAGTTATATTGTCTCCTTTTATATTTTGTTTTACAAGTATTTATTGTCAAGATTTTGATAAGTGTAAGGTCGACTTTTTCCTATTGGAATCACAAAAGTCTTTTGACAATTTAGACACCGGTAAGGAATTTATTATCCTGCAAGAGAATGTTCCAAACTATGACTTCAATGATTCCTTTAAAAAGACCCCAAAGGAAGTTGAAAATGAACTAAATGATAAGCTAAGGGATAACAAAGATTACAATAAAAATAACCTTCTTGCAGAAGATAGTTTAATCAATCATTACTCAAATTTATATGATAGAATTGGGATTACAATTCTATGGTGGGAGTTTGTAGAAACCGCATCAATGGATGAAATAAAGCAGTTACAAGAGAGTATAAGAGATAATAAAGAAATGCCAATTGAATTTGGTCGTTATGTGAAAGAATATAGCTCATCAACATTTGTAACACAAGAGGAATTTTTTATGTATGTTAATTTTTTTCAAATTGAAAAATCTGGAGAAAGATTAGATGAAGAAACTTTTGGTAAACTTGAAAACACAGTTATTATAAACCAAAATTTTGGGGGTTTTGAAAAGGCTTTGAAGAGATGTAATCAAATAAAGAAATTCCCTGATATTTTTATGATAAAGTATGGACAAAAATACAGGTTAAGTAGGAAAGTTATTCCTGCTAAAAAACCGATATTTGCCATTCAACCAAAAGACAGTACAAAAAATATTTTTAGATGGAACAAAGTTCTATATACATTCCAAATTGGAATTAAGCCAATTTTTAATCTAACGGAATTTATAAATAAGCCAATAGTTTTAAATGAAGTGCAAGGTGACCCTAACCTAATTACTCCTATGTTTTTGAAATTTATTGTTGACAAAAGATATAAGTTACAGGTGATAAATTATATTAAGGAAGATTGTCCCTCATTAGAATTTAGGAGTAATAAGTGGGTTAGTAAAACAGCTAAAAATTCCTCAACAGATATTTTTTATAATAAAAGGAAGTTGAATAAAATTAATGAATTTCTAACTGAGCTCAAAACCAAAAGTGTAGTTATACAATCTGAGGGCGTTGAATTTATTAATCCTAAAATCAATGAGATAGTTTTTAACTTTAATTCAATAACAATCAACCTTACCTCAAATGGGAAAGAAGTTAAGAAAATATTTAAGGCAGAAAAAGACCCCAACTTTATTTATAATAGTTCCTACCCTGAAAGACAAGCAAAAACGATTTTTGATTTACCTATTTACTACACCGATTGCTATAATGAGAGTAATAAAGAATTTAGCAATTTGAAACTTCCAAAAGACTTTTTAACTGAGCCCTCATTAAAAACCTTGTTATCTCATTCACTTAGCTCTAATCCTGACTGGTCAAATTATTATGCTGTAAATAGAATAATTCTGACTGAGCAATCTTCTTGGAGGATTCAAACAAATAAGTATACGGGCTTACAAGAAAAACGTTTCATTTTGGCAGATGCTTATGTAACAAGCAAACAAACGGGAAAATGATATTATAAAAAGCGTATCTTATTTGGTCAAAATGCAGATCCAAGAAAGGGCTTTATTTATCCAATTTATACCTCAATGCCTCAAGATTTAATTCCTTTTCCTTGCAACCTAAAATAATAACTTATAAATTTGTGTCAGACTTATAATTTAAAAAAGTAAAATGATAAATGTAATTGTTGTACCCGAAACTGAAGAATATAAAATTTCCGTTTCTCATCAAAGTATAGTTTGGATTAGTAAAAATTTGGGGATACCTGACTTAGAGGGTAAGAATGCTTTATATCTTGCCCCCTATTGGCTTAATGAGGAACCTAAGGGTGTGTTGAGATTATTTCATATACTCAGCATTAATACTAACAGTTCTGAGGCAAGCGAAATATATCTTGGCAATTCTTTTATAACTCCTTCTATTTGGAATAATATGGGACAACCTCGAAGGTTTGAATATCATAATTTGGAAAGTTTTGGTTTAATGGAATTGCGTCCTGGGTTATTGATACCTATTGCTTTAAGCTAGTATCATTTTAAACTTTCCTTACCTTCGCTTCTACAAACCCCCACCCCCATGCACTACAAAAAATCTCTTTTAGTATTCGCTTTTTCTCTTAGCCTTATTGCCTGTGATAGTTTACCCAAAGGCGATGATGGTGATGTGGAACTCTCCAATGATGAGGATTTGGTAACTTATGGCAAGACATTATACACCAAGCATTGCATAAGCTGCCACGGTGAAAACGGCAAGCAAGAAAACACTGCCAACCCGGATTTAACAAAAACAAAATTGGACGAAGAAGACATTGGCAATTTGGTGTTTCATGGCAAAGGAGCTATGCCCTCTTTTGAAGAAAAATTAGGTGAGCCGGAAATAAGAGCCGTGAGTAAATATGTGGTGAGTTTGGGGAAGTAAATTACTGCTCCTCAATCTTCATTTCATTGATGAGATTTTGCGCACCGGCAAATTCATCAATCACCCAAAGCACATAGCGTATATCCACAGCAATAGTGCGGTTGTAGGCGGGATTCACATATAAATCACCTATCATGGATTCCCAGTTGCCATCAAAAGCCAACCCTAATAATCTGCCTTTTTCATCAAGCACCGGGCTGCCAGAATTGCCTCCGGTAATATCCGTATCCGTAATAAAACATAGGCGTAAAGAATCATTCTGCCCATACCTTCCAAAGGACTTTTTCTTAAATAAATCTAACTGAACTTTTGGCGCATCAAACTCCAAATCTTTGGGGTCGTATTTATCCAACACACCATCATAGGTGGTGTAATATTTATACTGCACAGCATCTCTTGGTATGTATGAGGCAACCTTACCATAGGTAACCCGCAAAGTGGAATTTGCATTGGGGTAGAAGTTTTTTTCTGGCTTCCACTCACGCAATGCTTTTACATAAAGTTTATAGTTATTGGCAAGTTTTTCATTCACCTCGTTATAGGGAGTTATAAGATATTTATAGTAGTGACTAAGTAACCCTGTAGCAAGTTGGTTGAGTGGGTCAAGGTACATTTTGTTGAGCATAGGGTTGGGCTTAGCAAGAAAAAGATTAGCCTTTTCTTTATTTAAAAGCATAGAGTTTTTGAAAATATAATCCACATAATCCGAAGCAATTTTCTCATTGGTTTTAGCATCAAATTTTATTTTTGCCTGATGCAAAACCTCCGGTAAATCTTCTGGTTTTACTTTGGTAAGTATAAGTTCTATCTCTGCTTTTAGTATTTTTTTATCTGTCTCTAAATTTGTTTTTTTGAAGTAATTATTTACCTTCTCAATCATATAATAAGCAATAGAATCTACCTGAGTTTCGCTATTCTTTTTATCAAAACTTTGGTAGAGCATAGCATATTTAATGGGCGAAGTATTGAACAATCCAAAGAAAGTAAAAATCAACATAGGCTCTATTTTTTTACGTTCTTCATGGGCATCTTTAATATCGTTTAAGATGTTGCCGTAGTTCTTTTTTCTATCTGCATTTGCATTTACCCATTTGGTAAATTCTACTTCACTTTTTCTTAATTGCACAATGAGATTACAAGTTTGCAATTGCCTTTGTTGCCCTGCATATTTTTTATAATTATTGCTTTTAGATGCAAACTCTGATGCTAGTGATAGTGCAAGATTTCTATCAGATGCCATGTCCTTTTTCATTACATCTACTTGTTTTTGGTAGGCTTCAATTATAGCAGGATTATACACACTGTCATCGGCAGCCAAATCGTAAGAAGTTAGGTATCTATCAGTGGTCCCGGGGAATCCTAAAATCATGGTAAACTGCCCGGGTTTTACTCCTTTTAAGGTGATGGGCAGAAAATGTTTTGGTTTATATGGAATATTCTTTTCGCTATAGTTTGCAGGGTTGCCATTTGGCGAAGTATAGATTCTAAAAATACTAAAATCGCCTGTATGGCGGGGCCACATCCAGTTGTCTGTTTCGCCCCCAAATTTACCAATAGATTGTGGAGGAGTGCCCACCAATCGCACATCTTTATACACTTCATAAACCATCAGGTAATATTCATTTCCTTTGAAAAAAGGTTTTACTTGCGCCACATAATTATTGCCCTTCATGGCTGCTGTGGTTATAGAATCAATCAGCGTTTGAATTCTTATTTGTCGGTAAGCATCACTTTTAATTTCTGAGGTTTGGCTATTGATAACCTCGGTAACATTTGCCATATAAACAAGGATGGAGGCGGTGAGCCCTTGGTTGGGTAACTCCTCATCTTTTGTCTTTGCCCAAAAACCATTTTTAAGGAAATCATTTTCAACTGTACTGTGTTTGGCAATGGCATCAAACCCACAGTGGTGGTTGGTGAGGACTAGCCCCTCTGCGGATACAATTTCACCAGTACAAAACCCCCCGAAAGAAACCACAGCATCTTTAATACTTGCGTGGTTGATGGAATAAATATCATCTGCAGTAAGTTTCATCCCCATCTGCTGCATGTCTTTTTCGTTCATCTTTTTTAGGTACATAGGTAACCACATACCCTCATCATCAGAGGCAAAAAGGTTAGTGAAAATAAAAAAGGAAAGGAGTAGAGAAATTGAAAAGCGTTGTTTGAGCATCTAAGTCGGGTTGCTTTATTATGGCGCAAATATCCGTTTTTAAAACAGGATTGCAACCTCAAAGAAAATATTTCAAAAATAATTTGCGTAACCGAAATGTTACAAATACTTTTGCAACCGATTGGTTACATAACCCGTCAAACAAAAATGAGAAGAGACGTATTTCAGGCAATAGCAGACCCAACACGGCGGGAGATAATAAACATGATTGCACATCAATCATTAAACTTAAATTCTGTTGCAGAAAAGTTTCATCAAAGCCGCCCTGCCATTAGCAAACACATAAAAATTTTGGAGCAGTGTGGATTGATTGTGATGAAGCAAAAAGGCAGAGAAAGGCATTGCGAAGCCAACCTTGGCAAGCTGAATGAAGTATCTGATTGGGTGGCGCAATTCAAAGAATTCTGGAATATAAAACTTGATGCGCTGGAGGTTTATTTGGGGGAATTGCAAAAGGTAAAAAAAGTAAATCAAAGAAAAATAACCACGAAGAACACAAAGTAAAAACACAGAGCACACTAAGTTTTTTTACGAACTTTGTGGTAAAGGAATTTAAATACACATGAAAAAAACAAACATTCTCTACTGGATTTTCACTGGCATTTTTGCCGCCTTAATGCTTTTCTCAGCAATACCCGATATCCTTAATACGGAGGACGCCATTACGTTTATGCATGGCCAATTGCAGTACCCACTTTATATGATTCCATTTATTGGTTGGGCAAAAGTGTTCGGCGTAATAGGGATTTTAGTACCCGGTTTCCCGCGCATTAAAGAGTGGGCTTATGCTGGGTTAGCCATTGATTTAGTAGGCGCCATTTATTCTATGTTGGCCATTGATGGATTCAAACCACCGATGCTTGGAATGTTGGTCTGGGTGGTGTTTGGAGTTTTATCATATATCTATTATCACAAGAAATTGCAAACGACAAAACAGAATTAAAAACAAAAACAAATAAAAAATATGATTACTGTAGAAACAAAAATTAACGCAGACGTTAACAAAGTTTGGGATGCATTTACCAACCCAACTCACATTACCAAATGGTGTTTTGCCTCCGATGATTGGCATGCACCCTTTGCAGAAAATGATGCAAGAACAGCAGGAAAATTTAAGACCAGAATGGAAGCCAAAGATGGAAGTTTCGGTTTTGACTTTGAAGGCATTTTTTCCAATGTAGAAGACAAAAAATGCATTGAGTATGGGCTTGAAGATGGCAGACAAGTAAAAATTAATTTCACTGATTTGGGTGGCGAAACAAAGGTTACAGAATCTTTTGACCCCGAAACCGAAAACCCACATGAAATGCAGCAAAGCGGCTGGCAGGCAATACTTGATAACTTTAAAAAATACGTTGAGAATAACTAAGTTTGCATAAGGTCATTCTAACGGGTTGAGTTTGGTAAAAAACAAATAAGATGAAAAAAATTATTACTCTTTGCTCTATTGGTTTTCTTTTATGGAGTTGCCAGAAAGGAGGAACTACTACAGTTGAAGGAGTTGTTATAGATAAAGATACCAAACAGCCAGTAAGCGGAGTCAAGATTAAACTTGTGGAAGAGAATTTACCAGGGATATTTTCAATGGTAAAAAGAGGGTTTTTTGAAACAGGAAAAACAGTAACGGATAAAGAAGGGAAATACGCATTTACATTTGATTCAGACACTAAACATCATTACTATGTGGGTGCTTTTACAGATAATCCAATTTATTATGCACTATTTAAATCATCGTTTAATAATAAGATTTATGACTGTTACAGAATCAATAGTGGAGAAAAAAATAAGGTTACAATTCCACTTTTTAAAGCAGGATATATAAAGGCACATCTCATAAATGATTCAAAGGTTGACAGTACATATGATATAACTCTGAAAGATTTTAATATTCATAATAAGGCTTTAGTTATTGATACATTTACAAAGTCATGGAATTATAAAGCAGATACGACAGCAGAGATTCACTATTCTATAGCTAAAAAGAAAATTGCCATAGACAAAACCTTAAAATTCTTTGCACCTAAACTGGATACCTTGGTTTTTGAAATTCATTTTTAATAGATATGAACACAGACATTAAAACCGTAGAAGAATACTTCTCTTTATTCCCTGAGGAAACCCAAATGGAGATGCATAAAATCCGTGAGGTAATTAAGGAGAATGCCCCAAAAGCAGAGGAGGTAATCAGTTATAAAATGCCCGCCTATAAGTATCACGGAATGTTGGTTTATTTTGCGGCTTATAAAAATCATATTGGGTTTTACCCAGGTGCTGGAGGGGTGGCAGCTTTTAAAGAAGAAGTCTCAAAATACAAAAATGCAAAGGGCTCTGTTCAGTTCCCCTTGGGTAAGCCTTTACCGCTGGCCTTGGTAAAAAAAATAGTGAAATTCAGGGTGAAGGAAAATGAAGAGAAGGCTTTAAAAAAAGTAATCACAAAAAAATAAATAAAAATTAACAGACCTCATCCGTCCTTCGGACACCTTCTCCAAAGGAGAAGGAAAAACAAGAGGGAGGATAAATCACTTAATGAATTATTTCAGAAAAAGGTGGCGGGCAAGTCCCTCTCCTTTGGAGAGGGATTTAGGGTGAGGTCTATAAAACAAAACAACAATGACAACACTAACCACCCCACAAAAAATTACCCCCTTCCTTTGGTTTGATGGCAGGGCAGAGGAAGCTATGGAGTTTTATACTTCCCTCTTTAAGAATTCAAAAATCATTAGTAAAACTCCCGGGCCCCGGATGGTAAAATGTTTACCGGAAGTTTTGAGATGGAAGGCATGACTTACCATGTGCTGAATGGTGGCCCCATGTTTAAATTTACTGAAGCATTTTCGCTATTTGTAAACTGCGAAAATCAGGAGGAAGTGGATGACCTCTGGAACAAACTAATTGCAGACGGCGGGCAGGAAAGTATGTGCGGTTGGCTGAAAGATAAATTCGGTTTATCATGGCAAATTATCCCTTCTAGTTTAGGGAAATATTTGTGGTCAAAAGAGCCTGAAAAATCTCAGAGAGCAATGGCTGCCATGATGAAAATGCGGAAGATAATAATCAAAGATTTGGAGGAGGCTTATAACGGCGTGACTGCATAAAAACAATTTAAACAAAAAATAAAATGGCATCAATCAATCCTTACTTAAATTTCCTTGGCAATACCGAGGACGCATTCAATTTTTACAAATCAGTTTTTGGTGGTGAGTTCGCCGTGTTACAACGCTTTTCAGACACCCCTGAAGGACCTGCTAACTTACCTGCTGAAGATGCAAACAAAATTATGCATGTAGCATTACCCATCGGCAAGGGCTACGTACTTATGGGAACAGACGCATTGGAGTCCGCAGGGCATATAGTAACCGTGGGCAATAATATTAATCTATCCATCGCTGCGGAAAGCAAGGAAGAGGCAGATAAAATCTATAATGGCTTATCAGCAGGAGGCGAAATTGAAATGCCTTTGCAGGATACTTTCTGGGGCGCATACTTCGGGATGTTCTCTGATAAATTTGGCGTGAGGTGGATGGTGAATTACGACTATCCAAAGAGTTAAAATATAGCCTCACCCCAAACTTAAAGTTGTCAAATTTTAAAAATTTGACAACTTTTTTTATTCAATCTTATCCAACTCCTCAGCAAGTTCTCTGTCTTTTTCGGTAACAATATTTCCTGCGCTATGGGTGCATAATATCACCTCTACGCGGTTATAGATATTCGTCCACTCAGGGTGGTGGTCAAGTTTATCAATGATGGGTGCAGCCTTCACCATCCATGCTATGGCATCAGCAAAAGTTTTAAAGGTAAAGGTCTTTTGCAGGCTGTTGTTTTCTTCTTTCCAAGGGGTCATATTGTTTTTTTTTATAGATGTTGAAATAGGGTTAAACCTTTACAAAGTTATCTATAACCAATAGTATTAGCAGAAACTTCTCTTGTTGTTTTAACTTTGTAAAAAAAATAAGATGCGCTATACCATACAAATTGATGACTCTACCAATGTTGGTAAAAACATACTTGGGATTATACAATCTTTAATTAAAGACAATAAAGGAATTGAGGTAATTTCTGAAGAGGAAATTGAAAAGCGTGAAGACATGCTACTTGCCAAAATGATGAAGGAAAGTGCTAAATCTGGCAGGGCAGATACTGATGCAGTTTTGCGCAAACTGGGTATAAAATGAAGGTAAGTTTTGATAACACTTTTGATAAACAACTAAATGCCATTAAGGATAAAAAGTTACTTAATGAAATAGCAGAAAGTGTTAAAAATGTTATTGCCGCAAACAACATTAAAGACATCAATAATCTTTTAAAACTAAAGGGATTTAAATCTGCTTATAGAATCCGTACTGGCAATTACAGGATAGGGATTTATATTATTGAGGATGAAGTTACTTTTTCTGCAATACTTCACAGAAAAGAAATTTACAGAAAATTCCCGTAGGATAAAAACCAACGGGGCGTCATGCCGAATTCCCGCCAGAATGAATTCTTTCGGGCTGGTATTTCGGCATCTCTTATCTATATCCCCTTCCTCATTCTCACCACCACCTCATTCACATGCCCCTTTTTAATATCAGTAGGCAATAATTCACTTTGATACCCCTCGCAAGCTATGTTAAGAATAACAGAAGCGGG
>JAPLCZ010000012.1 GCA_026391915.1 Bacteroidota bacterium
CATATTTAATTCCGTTGGTTTTCATTTTTGCTAAACAGATTTTACCCTCCCTCGCAAGACTGTGTCTTGTGAGTTCAAAGCACAAGTTTACAACTTAGTGTGGGTTGCGCATTATACCCCAAACTTAGCAAAACTTTTTAAAAGCCTATATATAGTATACATCAGAGGTTATGTGTGTACCTCCTTTATTTGAGTTTGTGCTTTGCCTATCCCAATTTATAGGTTAGGGCTAAAAACATTTGCCTCACAATACAAAACCTCTTTTTAAATGTACATTTAAAAGTTGTAAATGTATTGGCAAAAGTTTTACTTGATGAAGTATTTTGTTTATTTGTATTGTCACAGCTTTTGTTTGATGAAATATTCTTTTTGCATGATAAAATATTTTCTGTAAATGTATTTGTAAAACTTTTAGTTCATCATGCAAAGTGTTTATTTCTATTGTCAAAACTTTTATTTCATCATGCAAAGTGTTTGTTTGTATTGTTACAACTTTTATTTGATAAAATATTTTCTGTATTTGTATTGTCAAAACTTTTATTTCATCAAATATTTTCTGTACAAGATGTTTTAAAAACGCTGGGTGCAGTTCCTTTTTTCATCAATATACCTAATATTTTTTTTCAAATCCATCCTAAATGTTGTGTAAGATATTTTTTTGGTTGTGTGGGTTATAAAATTTTGAGAGGTTGTTTTTTAGTATTTTAGGGGTATTGCTTGCAGGCAAATTTGGGTAGCAAAAAAAATGTTTTCCAGCCTCAGTTTATTGAAATGTAAAATATTGTAAAAATTTTTATTCTCCAAAATAAAAAACGGCTCATTTGTAATTAATAGGCTGATATTGAGGTTCAACCCCGCTTTTGTGCGGCTTAGTTTTGCTACCGAAAATTTTCAAACAGTTGATTTTTTTCAATAATTAACATCCACAAAAAAACAAACAAAAATTTTTTATGAAAATCATTCTCACCAAAATTACATGGCGTAAAAGCAAACCTTTACCCATGATTGCACTGGCACGCCAAACCGTAACGGATATGACGGGTGACCCCGATTACCCTATGCCTAAGGTACCATTGCCAGAAATGACCACTGCTGCAAACCTTGCAGAGAACACTTACAATACCCGCAAAAATGGGCAGGCGGCTAAGGAGGCTTATACCCTTGCCATTGATGACCTGGATTTTAAAATGCATTCCCAAGCAATTTATGTAAATAGTATTGCCGCGGGTGATGCCCTAAAAATATCAGGGTCAGGCTTTACGCCTACCAATAATAACCGTGTGCCTGCTGTAATCCCTGCTGCCCCAGCGGCGTTTACTTTAACGCCAATTTTTGGTGGTAAACTAAAGATTGATACGCAACTGGTAGCGGGTGCCAGAAGCTATACGTATGTAATTTTTGTTAACGGCCAGATGGCGGTGAATATGCAGGGAGATAAAATGGTTATTCCTCCCGGCGCTGCTGAGTTGCAGATTTTCCCAAGCTCACCTTCTAGAATTACTATGGAGGGGCTTACCCCCGGCACTAATGTTTTTGTGGGTGTAATTGCATGCAATGCAGCAGGGATTAGCCCTATGAGTATAATTTTGAGCACACATATTATTTAAAAAAATTAAGAATTAAAAAGCAATCCATGGAGGGGTTGCTTTTTTTGTTGGTAAAAACCCCTAAATCCCCTAAAGGGGACTTGCTCTCTGTTGGAGTTCCCAAGTTTAGGAGCAGTCAATCCCCCCTTTAGGGGGTTAGGGGGTAATACTTATAAGGACGCACTGCCTTCTGCAAAGAAAGACTCCTCCTGAGTGACCGCAACACAGAACAGGAAATTTTGCCAGTTTTGTTGAGGTAATTAAAATTTATAATACAGCGCTACTTCCCCAGTTACATTTAACTGTTGAAAGTTATGGTAAGCGGCATAACCCGTCATTAGGTTTAGCCCAATGCGTTTCACCATAATAATCTCAATGCCAAAGCCTAATCCGTTGTTCATAAATCCTTCTGTCTGCCTTACCATATCATTTTTATTGGGGAAGTTGGGGTCATACACTGGTACCATTTGGGAGTTGTAATAGTAGCTATTGGCTTGGTATAAAAATAGGTTTGTTACCCTACTTTTTATCATCATATAAAGGAGGGTAACGCCAACACTGTATCGTTCTGTAGAGGCATCTTTATAAGGGGCAAAATTTATCTGACCACCAAAGTTTTTGGGTAAATATCTAAAAGATAAACCATAGCCCGTAGCAAAACCTGCCCCGCCACCAATGCCATAGTCCAAAGAAGCCAAATGAACAACTACAATAACCTATACTACAGATTCGCTTTTTTTGTAATATACTTCAGGGGTTGGTAGCTCACTTTTTTTGAGAGGGTTTTGCCTGTTCCTCCAAAAATTAATGGTTTCAATAAAGTTAAAACTGCGGTAATGTTCTGGTTCTAATACCTTAAGTTGCTTGGATGCCCAACCATGTAGCCCTCGTGGTAGGTGAGGCCACACATGATGCACCGCATGAGAATTTAAACCACCGCTACAAAATTCTGCAAACCAATTTCCGGGGAGGATATCAACAGTACTTGCTAATTGTATTTGCCTAAAAGTTGAAGCATTGGAAAGTGTAGAAATAGAATGGGACAACAACCCGAAATAAGCACCAAAGAAAACTAAAAAAAATAAAGTGAGAGGGAGTCCCCAGCCCAAAGAAATTAAAAAAGCAACTCTGATAATGAGAGTAAATACTTTTTTAAAGGTAGGGGATTTAAAACAATCCATAAAGTCAAGCCAAATATAGGAAAGCGCAAGGCATCCAAAATTCCATAGCTCTGCAATCATCCCATTTCCTTCCAGCCGTTGCCCATCAATGCTAGAAACGGGGAAGGCATGATGCTCTTTATGGTGAGTTTGTACCCAGGTTTTTTGAGTTACACTAAGGCAGTCCAAAGCAAGAAATGCCACCGCCTGATTTAGCCTCGGGTGCTTTGATAAAAATACTGAATTATGGCAGGCATCATGGCCTGTCATCCAAACATTATAGATGGCAAAAGCCAAGGGTATTGCCCAAAGCATTGCCCAACCGCTGGAGATATACCACCAACTAAAAAAGCCAATTACCGGATATAGAATATATTGAGACCATGACCATAAATAGATGGAAAAATTATCAGGATATTCCTCTGCACCGGGTGCTATCCTGACCATGGTTTTTTTAATAAACGAATCAGATGAAATATGCGTGCTCAATTTTCTACCATCAATTTTAAATCTGGGTTTTGGAAGGTGTTCCATCCAAACTTACCTATGATTTTTAGGGCAAGTTTACAACTTAAGTACGATTGATGGAAAGGATAGTTAACTTTAAATTCATTGTATTTTATAATTTAGAAATTTGGATTTCATTCATCATTAAAAAAAGATTCTAAAAATCTTACCTTTGAAAAAAAATGGGATGCTTACTCTAAAGAATCTGCTTGCTTTATTTCTGTTTACTTTTTTCACCTACGCTTTGCAAGCGCAAATTACTTATGTGGATACTGCAGCTACCGGAAGTAACAATGGGAAATCATGGAAGGATGCTTATACCAATCTGCAATCAGCGGTTAAGAAAGTAAAAAAGGGGCAAATTTGGGTAGCACAAGGTACTTACAAACCTACCTCAGGAACTGACAGAACGGCGACATTTAATCTGCATGATAGTGTGGAGATTTATGGTGGATTTAATGGCACTGAAACTAGTTTAGGCCAGCGCAACTGGAAGAAAAATATAACCTTATTGAGTGGTGATATTAGGAAGAAGAATTATAAAAAAGATAATAGCCAGCATGTAGTGTCAGCATGGTTAATTTCTAATAAATCTTTGTTGGATGGTTTTGTAATAATGCATGGGTATGCACTTGCTACCGTACCTGCCAAATTAGAACCATATGGGGGAGGAATTTATATTTATTTAGCTTCTCCTCAAATAAAAAATTGCAGGATTGATAGTAATTATGCTGAGAGTTATGGTGGTGGAATATCTATAAATGGAAGCTACACTAATGTAACTGATTGTAGCTTTAGAGGTGACTCTTGTGACACGTTAGGGAATGGTGGTGCCATATCCGCTATCAATTGTACTTGCGACTTTTTGAATTGTGATTTTATTGGCAATCATGGGCAATTGGGAGGGGCTATAATGTGTAATGATGCAATAACTATAAAAAATTGCTTCTTTGATTCTAACACTGCTTTGGTAGGAGCAGGATGTTTTATTAATGATGCTTTTAAAACCAAAATTTTAAATAGTATTTTTACCCATAATGTAGCAACAACCTATGGAGGGGCTATATATAATGATGGCTCTTGGATGACTGTGGAGAATTGCGTGATTTATAATAATAGAGCAAACCAATATGGAGGAGGTATCTATCTTAGTGGATATGCTACCTATGGTAATTTTAAACTTAATAACTCTTTAATAATGGGAAATTATGCAGTAAGAGATGGCGGGGGAATGTTTTCATATTTTTCCAGAACTTCAATAAACAGTTGCGTTTTTAGTGGAAACAAATGCAATGGGAATGGAGGCGGTCTTTATGCGTTAGATGCTAATCGTCCACTCAGACTATTCAATAATACTTTTGCTTATAACTCTGCTGGCAAGGATGGGGGCGGTCTTTATAATTATGGCAATGCAAGCACTAACTCAGTCATCAATTGTATATTTTGGAAGAATGATAAAAAAGATATTTATAATCACCCATGGGGTGATAGCGCAAAAATTTCTTATAGTATATTAACAAGTACTTATCCGGGAGTTAAGAATTCAACGGCTGACCCCATGTTTAAAAATGCTAAAGGCAAGGATACAATTGCTGGTACCATGGATGATGATTTAAGATTAAAATCGGGCTCACCTGCCATAAATACCGGTAAGGATACCGCAGGTTTTTTTATGCCGAATTATGATGTGGAGGGGATGCCAAGAATTAGCAATGATACCATTGAAAGAGGGGCTTATGAGCTCTATCCTTGTGATAGTATTATCACGCCCTCTTATGCAGGGAAGGACACCTCACTTTGTGTAATTGATAGCTTTAGGCTTGCAGGTAATACTCCTAAATTTGGTTATGGAAAATGGTTGATTGTTAGTGGTGGTGGCACTTTGGATAATGCACTTAAACCCAATGCAAAAATATCTTCATTGCCCATGGGTACTACAGTTCTTGAGTGGCGCATACAACTTTGTGATACTTTCTCCAGCAGTTTTATAAAGATAAAACGGGGCGGAATTGCAGTAAGGCCTACAATAATTTATAGTAAATCAACCAAAAATCTTTGCATTGGGGATAGCATTTATCTAAGTATTGCAAAGGGATATAGTTCTTATTTATGGTCCAATGGAGTTGCCAAAGATTCTATTCTGGTAAAAAGTAGTGGAAGTTTTTATGCCTCCGTAAAAGACTCAAGCGGATGTGCTGCAGTTAATTCTGATACCGCTGCCATCACCATTCATTCATTGCCATTGCAACCTGTAATTTCTGCAAGCGGAAGTTTAATTTTTTGCAACGGAAAATCAGTTACACTTTATGCCCCTACCGGGTATAAAAAATATTCGTGGTCATCTGGGCAAACAACCCAAAGTATTAACCTAACCACCTCAGGTACTTTTGAAGTTAAAGTTACGGACTCAAATGGGTGTGTAAGTCCTCTATCAACCAAGGTGAGTATTGTGGTAAATGCTAACCCTGCCAAACCAATTATTAAAGCTTCAAGACATCAAACCATTTGCAAAAATGATTCAATAGATTTATTCGTAACAGGGTCTTATTCAAAATACTTATGGAGCAATGGTGATACTACACAGAAAACAAAAACAGGTGTTGCAGGTAAATTTACTTTGTATATAATTGATAGCAATGGTTGCAAAAGCGCTACCTCCAATTTCTTTGAAGTAATACTTAGTTTGCCATCTGCACCAACTATAAATATCTCTGGTAAAACTAATTTCTGTGCGGGGGATAGTGTTGTGCTAAGCGCATCATCGGGTTATACTTATTACAAATGGAGTAGAGGTGATAGCTCAACCAAAATAGTTGTCAAAAAATCAGGGACTATTTCTCTCTGGATAAAGGACTCAATAGGTTGCATAAGCCCAACCTCAAAATCAGTTATTATCACCTCCTATAAATTACCAAACCAACCCATTATTACCTCAAAGGATTCGTTGTCTTTTTGTGATGGTAAGCAGGCAGTTTTAAGTGGGCCATCCGGATTATCTATCTATAAATGGAACACCGGAGATACTACCAACAATATTATTGTCACAAAACCCGGAGGTTATTCACTTACGGTGACAGATAGTAATGGTTGTGTCAGTTCAGTTTCAACCATTACCAAGGTAATTGTTTGGAAAAATCCTATCCAACCTACCATATCGGTTTCAGGCAAAACTTCTTTTTGTGATGGAGACAGTGTTAACCTTAAAGCTCCTATAGGAAAACCTTTTTACCAATGGAGTTCAGGAGAAATAACCCAAGATATTTTGGTAAAAAAACAAGGGAATTATACGCTAAAGATAAGAATGGCTGCATAAGTCCGTTATCTTCACCCATTCAGGTTACTGTTTGGGCTTTGCCCCAAGCACCCTTAATTATACCTAAAGATTCAGCAGCATTTTGCAAAGGAGATAGTATTATGGTTAAGGCAAGCGGAGGTAACCAATACCTTTGGAATACAGGCTTGAAAACAAATTCCTTTTATACTAAAAACTCAGGAACTTTCTCTGCAAAATGTGCTGATAAAAATGGTTGTTGGAGTAAAAATGAATCCAAAGTTTTTATAAAAGAAAATGCTGTACCTGATACGCCTGCTATAATTCAAGACAAGCTTATTTTGTACTCATCCATAAAGGCAAATGTATATTTATGGTATTTGGATGGGGCGCTACTTAAAGATACCGGATTTACTATTACACCCACCAAGGAAGGGAAATATCAGGTAAAAATTTTTAACGGCTACTGTTACTCAACTTTGTCAAAAGAGGTTGATTTTAAATTTCCAAAAAAGGAATTTCAATGGAGGCTCTATCCAAATCCTTTTGTAGATAATCTGACTTTAGAAATTAGGAATACAGAATCAGATAAAGTGGTTAATATTGTTTTTTATGATTTAGTAGGTAAAAAATTAAGGGGGGAAAAAATTATTTCATTAGTAAACTCTACCACCAATAATTCCTATTTTATGGATGGCATTGAGTCGGGGGTTTATATTGTAAAAATAACAATTGACGGTGATACTAATTTTAGTTTGGTGAAGGTTTTAAAGAGTAAATAACAATGGAGGCATACAAGTTTATATAAGCACTCTTGTATTTATCCACCACACTTTCCCGACCTTTGCAACAACATTTTTATGTTCTGGATTCCCCTCAAACTTATAAGGCTTTTTATATTTTGGTTGCTGTTTTTTGCAACAGGCAGGTTAGTGTTTGCCGCCTACTATTTCAGTAAATTTAAAGGGGTAAGCACTCTTGATTTCTTATCCATTTTTTATCATGCTATTAAGTTAGATACCTCTGCAATCTCCTACTTATTGGTGATTCCGTTAGTGCTTTTTATTGCGGCGTGGTTTATCAATTCTAAACTCTTTTTACGCATTAATCATCTCTATACTTATTTGATGATTTTGGTGGTATCCATCATTACAGCAGGAGAAATAACCTTATATGCTGAGTGGGGAACTAAGTTGGATTACAAAGCTGTAATACATCTTGCGCATCCATCCGAGGTATTTGCTACTGCTACGCCTGAGCATTATTTCACCACAATATTTGGGTGGATAATTATTGGGTCAATAGGATTTATCCTCTTTCATTTTTTGTTTAAAAGAAATGAAAGCCAACCAGAAAATTTTCCCGTGTTTAAAAAAATATTAATCTCAATCAGCACTTTTTTAATTACCGGATTTCTTTTAGGAATGGGTATCCGTGGTGGGTTGATGGCAATCCCCATCAACCAAAGTGATGCATATTTTTCTACCAATAATATTCTGAATCTTGTGGCAGTAAATCCATCATGGAATTTGGTGCATAGCATTACAGAAAACACAAGAATGTATGACCATAACCCTTATGAGATTTTACCACAAAAGGATGCTGAGGCGTTGGTGAAATCTCATATGCAAATACAGCAGGATGGCAGGCAATCTATCCTCACAACTACCAAACCCAATGTTGTAGTTTTAATTATGGAGAGTTGGTCAGCGGATTTGGTGGAGGCAACTGGCGCTACTATTAAAGGGATTACGCCTGTTGTGGATGGGTTGGCTAAAGATGGTTTTACTTTTACTAATTGCTATGCAAGTGGTGAGAGATCAGAACAAGGAATGGCAGCAATTTTTAGTGCGTTTCCGGCGCAGACTGTTACCTCAATTCTTACACAGCCCTCAAAGTTTCAGAAGTTGCCTTGCATTAATACTAATCTGCAAAAGGCAGGGTATTATACCTCTTATTATTTTGGAGGACAGTTGAGCTATGGCAATATAAAAAGTTATATCCTCTATAACGGATTTAATAAAGTGATGGATGGTGTTGACTTTCCTTCTTCTTATCCACGTGGTAAATTGGGAATACATGATGAGTTTACTTCTCAGTATTTTGCTGATGACATTGGCAAACAGAAATCACCTTTTTTCTCTTGCCTTTTTTCTGTTAGTACCCATGCACCTTTTGATATGCCCATCAAAAAAATGAAGAACATTTGTGTGGATGAAAACCCTTACCTCAACTCTGCCAACTATGCGGATAGCTGCATTGGTTTGTTCTTTAAAAAAGCAAGAAAAGAGAAGTGGTATGCCAATACTTTATTTGTGATAATTGCTGACCATGCACATCCTTCGTACAGGAAATGGAATTTTAACAGACCAGGTTCTCACAAAATTTCCATGCTATTTTATGGTGATGTTATTAAGCCCGAATACCGCGGAAAAACCTTTGATAAAATTTGTTCGCAAACGGATTTTACAGCAACACTACTCTCTCAATTAAATTTAGATGCAACGGATTTTGAGTGGAGCAGGGATGTGCTTTCTGCAAACTATAAACAGCCATCAGCCTTCTATACTTTTGTGGAAGGGATGGGCTGGTACACGCCACAAGGGCATTTTTTGTATGAATACCGCCTCAAAGATTTTCTTGAAAAAGAATACGCAAACCCAGAAATGGAGAAGAGAGAAATACAAATTGGGAAGAGTTATAATCAGGTTTTGTTTGGGAGGTATTTAGGGTATTAGATTTTTTAAATCTCTCACAATAAAAAAAATCTATGCTGTATATGGTTTGGCAAATTTAGCTTCACTGATGATAGCAAAGATTTCACTTAGCAAGATTATGCCCCTAACAACGTGACGCCACTTAAATCTGCTTTGCAGTTTTTCAAAAACTCATAGGTTAATTTATCTGCGTGGTAATCTATAAACTCCACACGTTTTAAATCATTATACTTAAAGAAGCTATTTTTAATGATTGCATTTTTAAATGTTACTCTGGCAAATGCACAACTTGTAAATGAGCATTCTTCCAATAAACTGCTAAAAATAATTTCAGTAAATTGAGTGTCTTTAAAAGAAGCATGTAGCCAATTTGTGTTTTCAATTTTGTTATTACGAAACTCTGATGTTGAAACTTCTATCCCTGATAAATTGGCATTAGAAAAATCACAGTTCCTTATTTCACTTGCCACTATTACTGCATCTATAAAAGAAGCATCAACAAATGAGGTGACTTTAATTTTTGAACCATAAAATTTGCTGTTTCTTAAGTTTGCATTAGAAAAATCACACTCTTGGATACTATTCCCTTTGAATGTAATATCTGATAAATCTGCCTTGATGAGTTTACATTTTTTAAAGCTAGAACCACTTAATTTTTCTTTTACATTCTTAATACCAGAGAAATCTGATTCCACATAGTTCTCTCCTGACATATTCCAGTTCAGCCCCATAGTATCCTTTATTTTGGAAAATATATCATCATCTCCCTTACCCACATTGGTTGCAATTTCTTTTTCTATAGGTTTGAAACTATCCGAAAAATAGTTAAGGTCAACACCCAGGATTTCCGCAAGGCGGTTAAAAGTAGTAATGTCCGGCATGGATTCTCCGCATTCCCATTTACCTACTGCCTGCGAACTGATGAATAGTTGCTCTGCAAGTTGGGTTTGCGAGATATTGATTTTCTTGCGTGCTTCGCTAATTTTATTACCAATGGTTTTAGTGTTTAACATAAGTGCTTTTTGTTTTATTTTTTTTTGATGCTGCAAAGCTATTGGGGCTAACATAGCATACCCAAAAAAAATCAAATACTTATAGTTGTAATTGCGCTATTTATGGTTGTTATTCCACAACTATCAGTTGTGTGTGATGGAAATTCCTCACTCCCTATCCTTACTATCCATAAAAATAGTAACAGGTCCATCATTTAGTAGGCTTACTTTCATATCAGCACCAAAAATATTAATATCATTTAGTGCAAGATTCATCAATCCTGCTTCATCATTAAAAATCCTGAGGCGGGTAATTTTACCACTGAGCCATTCCAAATCTTCGGATGTATCTGCCTCTTCCCAACCTGCCAAAACCAATAAGCCATTGCCAATTTCTCCAACAATTTTTTCATCAACAACAACCTTGGCAAAAGATACTCTTTGGATGATGGCGCGCATAAAATCTACCTCTTTGCAAACGGCATTTTCATCCCTCTGCCCATGCCACCGCCCTTCATCATCTTCATCATTTTGCGCATATCATTTAGCTGGGTAATCAGTTGGTTTACCTGCGGCACACTGGTGCCACTTCCATCCGCAATTCTTTTCTTGCGTTTGCCATCCAACACCTCAGGGTGTTTGCGTTCATAGGGGTTCATGGAAAATATTATTGCCTCAATATATTTAAAAGCATCTTCATTAATATCCACATCCTTCATTGCCTTGCCCACCCCGGGAATCATTCCCATCAAATCCTTTACATTCCCCATCTTTTTTATCTGCTTTAGCTGCCCTAAAAAGTCTTCAAAATCAAACTGACTTTTGCCTAATTTCTTTTGCAGGCGGGCTGCCTCTTCTTCATCAATTACCTCTTGCGCTTTTTCTACAAAAGATACTATATCTCCCATGCCCAAAATCCTTTGTGCCATCCTCTCAGGATAAAAGAAATCAATGGCATCCATCTTCTCACCGGTACCAATAAATTTAATGGGTTTATTCACCACACTCAAAATAGAAAGTGCAGCACCACCGCGGGTATCACCATCCAATTTGGTAAGCACCACGCCACTAAAATCTAATTTATCATTGAATGCTTTTGAGGTGTTTACGGCATCTTGCCCCGTCATGGAGTCCACCACAAAAAGAATTTCATTCGGGTTTACTGCCTTTTTAATTTTCCCGATTTCATTCATCATTTCTTCATCCACACTCAGGCGCCCTGCGGTATCAATAATCACTACATTATAGCCTTTTTGTTTGGCGTATTGTATGGCATTTTCAGAAATCCGAACAGGGTTTTTGTTGTCCTCTTCTGCATATACTTCCACCTCTAATTGTTCACCCAAAACTTTGAGCTGCGTAATGGCTGCAGGCCTATAAACATCACATGCCACAAGCAGAGGTTTCTTTCCTTTCTTCTTAATAAAACCAGCAAGCTTACCACTAAAAGTAGTTTTACCAGAACCCTGCAAACCTGCCATTAAAATTACGGTAGGGTTGCCGTTGAGGTTAATGTCAGCACGTTCTCCGCCCATCAATTCTATTAAAGAATCATTGACAATTTTTATCATCAATTGCCCTGGACTTACGGAACGGATAACATCCATCCCAAGGGCTTTTTCTTTTACGCTATCAGTAAAATCTTTGGCTATTTTGTAATTCACATCCGCATCCACCAAAGCACGGCGGATTTCTTTCAGCGTTTCCGCAATATTAATTTCT
>JAPLCZ010000236.1 GCA_026391915.1 Bacteroidota bacterium
GAGGGTGTGGAGGTTATAATTAATAATGAATAGTGAAAAATGAATAATGAAAAGTGAAAACCGTCACTCAGGAGGAGCCTTGTTGGAGATAGAAAGAGTTGACTTCCGCGAACAAGGTTCCTCCTGAAAGACGGAAGGTTATCTTTGCTTTATGAAAGGAGTATTCTCAGATAATTTCTGCACTTATATTACCTCCAATCCGGGTAAAACAGTTTTCTATACTGGTGTAACTAATGACTTGCAAAGAAGATTATTGGAGCATTATGAGAATAGAGGAAATCCAAAAACATTTGCAGGAAAATATTACTGTTATCGTTTGGTTTATTTTGAAAGCTATACCAATATGCAGCAAGCAATCAATCGTGAAAATGAAATTAAAGATTTAAGTAGAGAGAGGAAAATTGAGCTTATTAAAACAATAAATCCTAAAATAAACAGATTAAAGATTGACTAAAAGCATCCGTCATTCAGGAGGAAACTTGTTGGAGATAGAAAGAGTTGACTTCCGCGAACAAGGTTCCTCCTGAAAGACCGCAACCCAGCGCCGTCATGCTGTAAGTTGAAAATCCCAACTATTCGGGGCATCTTCCCTCGCATGAGAACTGCGGTGCTATTAATAGGGGGGATTCTTGAAGAATGACGATTTGGATTTTTGTTTTAAGTTTGCATAACATTATACCATTGCACAGATGAGCTATTTAGATAAGAGAAGTAAAATTGATTTATTGCAGCAGCAAATAGATGCTCATGGGGAGTTGAAGGCTGAGGTAAAAAAGAAAATCAATTACAAATTCAGGCTGGATTGGAACTACTACTCTAACAGCATGGAGGGGAATACGCTTACAATGGCAGAAACCCGTAGCGTAATGGTGGGCAACCTTACTGTGGGCGGTAAACCTATTAAAGATGTATTGGAAATTAAGGGGCATGATGAGGTGATTTCAGAAATAATGAAGGTGGGAAAAGGTGAGGTGAGGCTCTCAGAAGCAAGGATAAGGGAAATACATCAGGGAATCATGCATGAAGAAGATGAGGCTAAAAGAAAGAAAATTGGGGGCTGGAAAACTGAGCCGAATTACCTTTATAATTATAAAGGGGAAAGGGTGGACTTTGCATTGCCGCAAGAAGTGCCAGCTTTAATGCATGAGTTACTTAATAAAACCAATGCAGCTATTGATGCCATTATTGCAAAGAAAAAAGATGCACCACACCCTATTGATGTGGCGCTGAGCTTTCATCTGGACTATGTAATTATTCATCCATTTTATGATGGTAATGGCAGGACAGCAAGGATACTTACCAACCTAATTTTGATTTCTTTTGGATACCCTCCTTTTTGGGTAAAAGAAGGCGAAAGAGTCATCTACAGCCAATATATTGGCGATGTGCAGGCATACGGCGGCAACCCTGATTTGTTTTATGAATTTTGTAGTGATTTAATTCTGCGTTCTCAACAATTGGTGTTGGATGCTATTGAGGGGAAAAGTATTGAGGAAGAGGGTGATTTGGATAAGAAAATATCTATGCTAGAAAGGGAGTTGGATGCTGTAGACCCAAATGAAATAGTTCAAGAATATTTTAATAATGATGTATTCATTAAGATCTATAATTCTTGGTTCAGTGATTTAGTAATGAAAGTGGTTCCTGCTGTTCAAAAATTTAATAAGTTTTTTAAAGGGACAGGTCATTATATTAATTTAGCAAACGGGGCTGCTGGGATAGAGTTTATTAATGATCCTGCTAAAGAAATCCTTGAGAAACTTGCTATACAAGTAGTAGCTAATAAAGATACCTTAACTTCAAAGAATGCGAAAATTTCATTCTTTACTAATTATGGTGCTCTCATAAAAGGGGGACTAAAGACATTCGGATGTAATTATGGTTTTGAGATAAGATTTGAACAGATAAAATACGAAGTATTTATTGATGAATTTTCAGAGGATAACGAAATTAAGCATACGAAATTCTACGAAAAACTTCTTCATCAACCATTATCTCCTGAAGAGATTGATGCAATAGTATCTAAACTTACTAATTCTATTTATGAACACATAGATTTTCATACAAAGAAAAGTGGGCTAAGGTAAACACACATATTTCGCCAAGCTCAATATGACAAAGGGTGGCAGCCTCCTTTTGTCACCCCCTGCTTTTTCAGCAGGGACACGCCCACCACCTAAATAAACTTGTGTAACAATAAAACAAACCTTTGCGTTAAGAGGCGGATATTTGCAGAACTATTAAGGGGCTTATGCTAAAAAAACCATTACTACTCACAGCTATTTTGCTGTTGCCTTTTATCATGCAGGCGCAGGATAAATTTAATCTGCAACAGCTTATAGAATATGCCCTCACACATTCTACACAGATACAGCGTGGTGTTGGGTTGGTAAAGCAATCAGAGGCGGATTTTAAAACTACCCAAGCGGGGATTTTGCCCAGCCTCAATGCATCGGTATCTAATAATTATAATTTTGGGAGGGCTATTGACCCAACCACCAATCAGTTTTCTACAGAACGCACACAAACCAATTATTACTCCCTTAGTTCTGATGTGCTTTTGTTTAATGGCTTGCAACGCATGAACCAGCTAAGGCAAGTAAAATGGCAGAAGGAATCAAGTACATATAGTCTGCAAAAAACAAAGGATGATATTGCCCTTACGGTTGCCAATTATTACCTACAAATATTGATGCTTACAGAGAGAGAGAAGCAAGTAGAGAATCAATTAGCCAACTCTAAAAATGCATGGGAGAAGATGAAGATACTTGTAGCAAATGGGGCGCAAGCGCAGAGCAAAGAATTGGAGGCAGAAGCCCAAAAGGCAACGGATGAAGTTACTCTTATTGACATACAGAATCAACTGAAAAATGTATATCGCAATCTAAAGCAATATATCAATTATGATATAACAAAAGAGTTGCAGTTGGAGCTCATTAAACCACCATTGGATGAGGCAGTTTATACCAATGCAGACCTTGATAAAGCCATCAATGAAAGGTATAAGGAGTTGCCTGCCGTAAAACAGGCTGAGGCAAATTTCACAGCAAGCAAATACGCCCTGCAAGCAGCTAATGGCGGTTTCTTCCCTAAGCTTTATGCCAGTGGGTCGTTGCACTCTGGCTACTCATCTTCTGCTTTAAAGATTTCTGGGTTTACCCCTGCGGGCTACCAGCCCATAGGCTTTTTGGTAACGGATAGCACACCCGTTATTAGCCCCAAATACAATTACCTCACACAGAAAGTAAAATACGGAACCCAGTTGGATAACAACTTTGGGCAGTCGGCAGGATTGAGTTTGAATATCCCGATATTTAATGGGCTACAGCAACATCACACCATGCAAACCGCCAAAATTAATTTGCATAATGCCGACCTAACTCTCACCGAAGCTAAGAACAAAGTGCGCTATGATATTTACCAAGCCTATGAGAGTATTGAGATGACCCGCAAGAAATATATTGCCGCCAAACTAAGGTATGATTTACAAGCTAAATTATTTGAGAAAATAGACCTCAGCTACCAACAAGGGGTTGCGGGATATTATGAGTGGAATACCGCAAGAACAAACCTCAACTCCAGCCAAAGTGAGGCGCTGCAAGCCACTTATGAATATATCTTTCAGAAAAAAGTATTTGAATTTTACCTCGGCAAAGCCGTTACCTTTTAATTTTAAATCAGCATGATAAAAAAGAAATCTAATAAAACAATTTACTACCTGCTTGTAGGGATTGTATTAATCATCATCATACTAATAGTAGCTAAAAAAGCGGGCTGGATAGGTGCCAAAACAGATACCGAAGTGGAGGTGCAGAAGGCAATAAGGCATACCATTATTGAAACCGTGAGTGCCAGCGGAAAGCTGCAACCGGAGACGGAAGTGAAGATTTCTGCCGTGGTATCAGGGCAGATAGTGGAACTCCCCGTGATTGAGGGGCAGAAGGTGCATAAGGGTGATTTGCTTTGTAGGATTAAATCAGATGAATGGCAACGCGGGGTGGAGAGAACACAAGCCGGTATGAATAACATTGCTGCCAACCTCGCCGCTACCAAAGCGGGTTTATCACAAAGCAAAGCCAGTTTTGAGAAAGTGAAATTAGCCTACAACCGCAGCAAAGCACTCTACGAAAAAAAGGTAATCTCGCAAGCAGATATGGAGACGGCTACCACAGAATTTGCCGTGGCAAAAGGGCAGTTGGAGAGCAGTGAGGAAAACGTAAAAGCGGCAGAGTACTCTCTGCAAAGCGCTGCCGCAAGTGTAAAAGAGGCGCAGTACTCCCTCAGCAAAACATCTATTTTTGCGCCTATGGATGGCACGGTATCTAAGTTGGGTATTGAGTTGGGCGAAAGCGTGCTGGGCACTATGCAGTTTAATGGTACGGAACTCATGCGCATTGCCAACCTCAATGTGATGGAGGCAGAGGTGGAGGTAAATGAAAATGACATTGTGCGCCTGCATCTGCAAGATACCGCCACCATAGAAATTGATGCTTTTAGGGGTGATAAATTTAAGGGTATTGTTACCCGCATTGCCAACTCATCTGCCTCTGCCAATGACCAGGTTTCTATGGAAAAGGTGACCAATTTCAAAGTAAAAATACGGATGTTGGAGGCTTCTTATCAGCACCTATTAAAAAACTTACCGCCTAACCAAGCCAGCCCATTCCGCCCCGGCATGACGGTGAACGTGGAGATACAAACCAAGCGCGCCATCAATGTGGTGGCAGTGCCTAATATGGCGGTGGCTATCCGCAATGGAAAACTGAATAAGGACTCCACCACTAATATTAACAGTGGGGATGAGGTAGTCTATATATATAAGGATGGAAAAGCCATTGAGAAAAAAATCAAAACAGGCATACAAGATGATTTATTTATTGAGATAAAAGAGGGGCTTAAGGGTGATGAAGAGATTATATGCGGCCCTTATAAAGTGGTGAGTAAAGAGCTTAATAATGGGGATAAGGTAAAAAAGGGTATCACCAAAAAGGATAAGGGATAATGGATAAAGTAAATATAGCAGTAATAGGCAGTGGGAGTTGGGCAACAGCCCTCACAAAAATCCTTACCATGAATGAGCATCATGTAAGGTGGTGTGTGAGGAGTGAGGATGCGGCGGCGCATATCCGCAACTTCCATCATAACCCAAAATACCTAAGCACGGTTGAGTTTAACCTAATGCCGGAGAATATCTCTGCCAATGCCGCTGAGATTATAAGTGGCTGTGATTATGTGCTGCTGGCTTCGCCTTCCGCTTACCTAAAATCTATTTTAGAAACCCTGCCCAAGGGTGCGTTGGAGGGCAAGAAAATTATCTCTGCCATTAAGGGAATCATACAACCAGAGAACCTTTTGGTGAGTGAGTATATATCGCAAACCTTTAATATTGGGGTTGATAACATCGCCAACATCAGTGGCCCCTGCCATGCAGAGGAGGTGGCGGCGGAGAAGCTCTCTTACCTCACTTTTTCATCACCCAATAAAACCTTTGCTGATGAGGTTGCGGCAATCTTCAAGAATAGAATTTTAAATACTGCTGCCACTACCGATTTAAAGGGAACTGAATACGCCAGCGTGCTTAAGAATGTGTACGCATTGGTAACAGGAATAAGTGTAGGTTTAGGCTATGGCGATAACTTCAGGGCGGTTTTGGTTACTGCCGGTATGGCAGAAATGAGTACCTTCCTTGATGCGGTTTGCCCCAGCCACCGCAGTATTTTATCCCCCGCTTATTTGGGTGATACGCTTGTTACAGCCTATAGCCAGCACAGCCGAAACCGCAGTTTTGGGTTGATGATAGGGAGGGGATATACGGTAAATGCTGCCATCTTAGAACTCAACATGGTAGCCGAAGGATATTTTGCCACTAAGGCTTTGAAGACCATTGCTGCCTCTTACAATTTACAGCTACCTATTTTAGATGCCGCCTACCGCATCCTCTATGAAAAGTACTCCTCCGCCATTGAGTTTAGGGTATTGGCAGGGGAAATAGGGTAGGGCGGGGAGGCAAGTGAAAAGGTTTAATGTTTAAAGTTTAAAGTTATGAAGCCCTGAAAGGGCGTAATATGTTAACACGGGGTGAAGCCCTGTGGTTCTGACAACATCCCCTAGACATCATACTTCCGCAGCAACTTCAGCGTGCTTTCAAAATCTTTCGGGTAGGGCGCAGTGATGTTTAAATCCTTGCCCTCAAATTCAAACTCAATGGCGCGGGCATGCAATGCAGTGCGCTTCATGAGGGGTTGTTCCTCCTCATCACTCAGCTTATATTTTCTTTTTATATCTGATAAAAAAATGGGCGTGCCTCCATAGATATTATCTGCAACAATAGGGTGCCCCGCTGCAGCTAAGTGTATCCTAATTTGGTGAAACCTCCCAGTAATAGGTTGGGCCGCCACCAAAGTATAATGGCGGAATACCTCAATGCCTTTAATGATAGTCTGCGCCTGCTTACCCTTTATATGGTCAACAACAGCCTTATTATTTCCTGCCTTGGAGATAGGGGTGTTTGCAATCTGCTCTTCAATATTATGCGCCCCGCTTATTAGGGCATGATAGGTCTTGGCAATTTTTCTTCTCTCCAATCCCATAGAAATATGGCGGTATGCCTCGGCGGTTTTGGCTGCTATTATCACCCCGCTGGTTTCCCTATCCAACCTATGGCAAAGCATGGCGGCGGGGTTGTAGCGTTTCAGAATATCAGAGAGGCTCACACCAGTATTGTCCTTCTCAGAAGTAATATATGGGGGCTTATTAAGGATGAGCAATTGGTCATCCTCAAACAAAATAATATCAGGTATGGTGAAGTGTTTTAGCAAGAGAAAAAATTAATGATTATAAGTTTTAAATTATGGATGGATTCAGAAATGGCAGTCATGCTGAGGCACGAAGCATCTTTATTAAGTTCCTTCACTCCGTTCAGGATGACATTTACTTCTTCCCACCCATTAACATTGATAGCTTCTTATCCAACTCAGCAGGGGTAAAATGTTTATAGATAAATCTTCCGTCCTTATCCAAAAGGTATAGCCGCGGAATGTCAGATATCATATAAGTCTGGGCAGAGGCAGCGCCAAATTTACCCGGGTCATTAATCATAATTCCTGCAGCTTTGTAATCCTCAACTGCACTCACCCATTGGCTGCGGTCATCATCAAGGTTTACACTGAGTATTTCAAACCCATTGCTATGGTATTTATTATAAATTCTTTTTAGTTCTGGCAATTGGTTGAGGGCATCATCCTGCCAATTTCCCCAAAACTGTATGAGGGTATATTTACCTTTTGTAGAAGATAGCCTTATTGAAGTCCCTTTGGCATCATTTCCCATAATCTCGGGGGCTATTCTTCCCAAGGCAACTGGTGCATAAACAATCACTTTTTCATGCAATGCTTTATAAGCAGGGGTATTTGGGTAAAGTTTAGAGAACTTTTTATCTACTGCTTCAATAAATTCAATATTCTTTTCGCAATCAAGGCGGGCTGCGGCAAGTAGGGCAGTATATGCTGTATCAATCCTCGTGATAAACCTTTTAAGATTAGCTGTCTTTTCTATGTTCAACTTTTCCCAATAAGCGGGCAAAGTATCATTCATCAGGTTTAGTATTTTGTGGTCTTTGATATTGTCTTGTAGTGTCTCCACATCTTCTATTTTGTTATTGGTAATATCCAAGACTCTATACATCTCCATAACAAATTCTGCTTCATAAGCCCCTTCAATTTTGAAATTCTCCATGGGTTTATTGAAGTCGGCAGTAAAGGTTAGGTGTTCCCCGGGCTTTACAACAAAATCAAGTACTCCTTTTGGCAGACGGAGGCGCATCAATTCGGGTCCTTTGGCATCCATTTCAAACCTGAATTTGCCTTCGTTATTTAGGTCTTGGTCAAACAAAGGTTGGTAAGTACCTACCTCTAATCTATCTAAAATTATGTTGAATCCTTTGCCGCCTACAATGGTCCCCTCCACTATAAAAGGACCTTCTTTCATGGTCTTCTGAATTCTAACCACCTCACCATTCGGGCTAAGGATAGTAGTAGTTCCATCAGGGTTGTCCTTGTGTATGTATTTGGATTCTAAAACAGAATCCCGCTTGGTAGAAGAGGAATCCTTTCCTGTAGATTCTGATGTACTGTCGCCTCCGTTTTTGCAGGAACTCAATAAGAGAACGAAGGAAAATACAATAAGTAAATATCTAATCATGATGCAGATTTAAGAGGTTTTAATCATTTTGGATTTTTTGCGCCTTGCAATAATTAAGCAAAAGGGTTAACGATAATTTCATATGGCATTATTTGACAATTGCCTTAACATACGCCATTGATTTCTGTGCAAACTCATACCATCTATCTACGTAGATTGGAGGTAGGTGTACCCATCCACCCATAGGTCGGTTTCCCATCGGGTCAAAGAGGTGTGCGCCATCCAAAGCAAGGGCTTCTTTTAACTCTTCTCCAGTTAATTTGAATACAATGTCATCACCATAAATCATAAAGGCGGCTTTGCCATTGGGTACTTTAATGCAAGTAGCGCCAAACATTTTACTCACTTTTGCGTCTGGTAATTGAGTGGCTATCTCATTAAATTTTTCTTCGGTGGTGTTCATGTTTTTAAATCATTTAGGTTGAAATATTTCCACAAAGAAAAGTTAATATTCCCAACATTTATAAATTTATTTTAACGCTGAAATTTGCCCACGCAGCTTTGGTATTTTAACTTTGCAAGTCAGGCTTAGTATTATTATGAAACGCAAACACAAATTCTACTTTAACCCAGTAGATTTGGTCTATGTACGCCATAGACCTACAAACTGGGAGAGATTACTGAGAGTTGGGGGCATACTTGCTTCCACTTTTTTGGTGGCAGTTCTTGCATACTCAGTATTTATTTTTAGGCACACAACCCCCGGAGAGAAGGCTTTGGCGCAGGAGGTAAATCTTTACAAAAAACAAGTTGAGATTCTTAACTCAAGGATACAAAAAGTAAATGCTTCAATAGCAGAGTTAGAAACCCGTGATAACGAAGTATACCGTGTAATTTTTGAAGCCAAACCAACTCCGGTTTCTGTAGCAATTGGTGGTGCAGAAAAATATAAAGACATACAAGGGCTTACTGGCTCAGAGGCTATCATTGAAACCAATAAAAAACTGGATGAGGCTTTTGCTAAAACATCAGTGCTTGAGCAATCTTATAAAGAGCTCATAAAATTGGCTAAAAACAAAAAGGAATTTTTGGCTTCTATGCCAGCTATTCAGCCAATTTCAAATCAATATGTAAAACAAATTGGTTCTGGTTTCGGGTACAGATTACACCCAATTTATAAGCATATGCAAATGCATACTGGTATTGATTTTAATGCTAAAACTGGCACTCCTATTTATGCAACTGGTGATGGCGTGGTGCAAGGTTATGACCCCAATGGTGCTGGCTATGGTTTGCATATAATCATCAATCATGGGTTTGGTTATGCTACTCTTTATGGCCACATGAGCAAAGTAATTGCCCGTGCCGGACAAAAGGTAAAGCGTGGGCAACTGATTGGTTTGGTGGGTAGCACAGGGCTTTCTACTGCTCCACATTTACATTACGAGGTAATGAGGAACGGACAGAAAACAAATCCTGTTAACTATTTCCATAACGACCTTAGTCCATTGCAATACAAGGAAATTACTGAGGATGCTAAAAAGTCAAAACAATCTTTTGACTAATCTTGAGTTCTTAGGAAATCACAACTATTTACATTTACTCAATTGATGAGGATAAAGAAAATAATCACTCACCAATTACTGCAGCAGCGGGTTAAGCGCAATGCTTTCAAACCCAATGATGCGGAAAAATTGGCTTCTAAAGTTGCGATACTTTATGCCGTTACCACCAAAGCTGAATTGGATAATTATCATGATGAACTTAAAATTATTGAGCAGGCTAATATCCCTTTTGATATCATAATGTTTGCAACGGAAGATATGTTTCGCCGCGTACCGGTGCATTTGCCTTATATGAAAGTGATAGAAGAAAAGGATTTGAATTACTTTAAATATCCCCGTGAAAACATCCTTAACGATTTTAGAAAATGCTTTTATTTAGGGCTAATAAATAATAATACTTCTAACAATCAGGCGCTGGATTTTATTGCCGTTACCACACCTGCCAAAATAAAAATCGGGGTAGGAGGCGAGACTCAAAACCTTAAGATGTACAATATGATTGTAGATAATAGCAACTCCAATGAGCCCTTTATTTTAACTGCACTTAACTATCTTAAAAAAATTATTAAATAGAATATGAGTAAGAATTTTACAGGAACTGGAGTGGCGTTGATTACGCCCTTTAATGTGAAGAAAGAAGTTGATTACAAATCTTTAAAAAGAATTATTGAGCACCTCATTAGCAATAAAGTGGAGTATATTGTGGTGCTTGGCACTACTGGCGAAACAGCAACTATCAACAAAGAAGAGAAAGCTGAAATCTTCCGTTTTGTGAAGGAGAATACCCGCACCAGAGTGCAACTTGTTGCAGGCATTGGTGGTAATAATACAGCAGAGGTTATTGATACATTAAAAACAACTGACTTCAGTGGGTATGATGCAGTTCTATCAGTTAGTCCCTACTATAATAAGCCATCACAAACTGGAATTTTTTATCATTATAAAGAAGTCGCTGCCAACTCACCCCTGCCAATTATTTTATACAATGTACCAGGCAGAACAGGTGCAAATATGACTGCGGAAACTACTTTAAGAATTTTCCATGAAGTGAAAAACGTGATTGGAATTAAAGAGGCTTCCGGCAATATGGAGCAGTGCATGACCATCATCAAAAACAAACCAAAAGATATGTTGGTAATTAGTGGTGATGACACCCTCACCCTACCTTTTTTAGCCATTGGAATGGATGGAGTTATTTCTGTTGCAGCCCATGCAAACCCCAAAGAATTTGGTGATATGGTGCGCCTTGCTTTAGCTGGTGATTTTAAAAAAGCAGCGAAAATACATTATGAACTTTTTGATATGATGCAAGCTATTTATTTAGAGGGCAACCCTAACGGCATAAAAGCCCTGATGCATATAAAAGGTTTTTGCGAAAATGAGATGCGCTTACCCGTTTACCCCGTTAGTGAGGGGGTGTATAATAAGTTGAAGTATTTGTAGAATAATCAGCTACTGCTTCACAACCATCCTCACCGCATCACAACTTTTAAGGTCGCTTTTAAGCATAAGTTTGGTTTCTTTGTAGCCATCAAAAATGGAAACCCCTGCCGTGTTTGGTGATACTTCTCCTTCATTATGGGCATATAGGAGGAGGTAATTATTTCCATTTTCGTTTAAGGTAACAGTGATGGGTTTTTTCTGTTTTACCAATTTATAGCGTTGCAAAATCCATTTACCATTTAGGTTGAGGGAGACAATATCACCATCAATTTGGTCATCATCCCACACGTAAAAAGTAACGCGTTTACTATTTACGTTCACGGTTTTGGCAGGGTTAATCTTGCGGTCATTTAGCAATACGGGGATGTTATTGGCAGATAGAGAAATATTGGATGGGGTTGTGGTATTTGCTGCCGTATCAATGTTATCTACAGGGCGGCGTTTTTTTGCTTCTTCTATCTTCTTTTTATTGTCCTCTGTAAGTACAACCGCATCCGCCATATACCAAAGCCTGATGGTAGCATCATTACTACCTGTCGCTACAATTTTTCCATCCTTACTAATTGCTAAAGCTTTTACCTGGTCAGTGTGCCCAAAGAGGTTGTATTTACTTTCCATTCGGTCATAATCCCAAACAGTTGGCAGCGGGTCAATACTGCCACTAATTAGATATTGCATATCCGGCGAAAATACCATCTGCGTAGAGTCAGTTGAAGATTTATAAGATGAATACGCCAACAAACTTTTCTTTTCTTGGCTGCGGATATCCCAAACATCTATCATCCTGCTACTGCACCTTACCGCTATTTTTTTGCCGTTGGGATCCCATACCATTTGGGTAATTGGTGCAGAGCTTCCTGCAATTACTTTTAGCCTATTATTATCTGCCAGATTGATGATATAAAGTAATGTTCCGCTTGCAAAAGCAAACTGTTTTAGGTCAGGAGAAAATGCCCCACAAAGAATCCTTTCTGCTGCACCAGCAATATCATTAGCTTCTGCATCTGCAGCCCAGTAATTATGTATTTTGGTTATTTTTCCGTTGTCTCCGCCGTAAATAATATCTTTATCATCCTTGCCAAAATAAGCAAAGCGAATGGCGGATTTCCCATCTCCAAAAGTCCTAATATTCTTTTCCGTTTTGATATCCCATAGGGTCACTGTCCCATCCGCAGAACTGCTTAATAAGCGTTGCCCATCAGCACTATATGCTACCGAATTTATTAGCCCTTTATGCCCGTTTAAAGTTTTATAAACTTTGTTAGAGTCAGCCTCCCAAATGGTGATGTTATAATTTGATGAATTTGCTTCTGCCACATATTTAGAAGTAGGGCTAAGGGCAATGCATCTTACTTGTCCCTTACAATAGCCAATGGTATCTATTAGGTTATAAGTTTGGGGGAAAGCAGAAGTGAAAATTAAAAGAAATAAGAGAGCAATTGTATTTCTAAACATGAATAATAGTTTGGCTTCGGCGTTTACGATTTCTGCGCCAAAGGTAGTAAACATCAATTGAGTTTAAACAAAAAAGGCATCCCTAATGTGGATGCCTTTTTTGTATTTTATGATAAAATTAAATAGCGAAACTTTCTCCGCAGCCGCAAGTGCGGGATGCATTTGGGTTCTGGAATTCAAAGCCTTTACCATTAAGCCCATCAGAGAAGTGGAGTTCTGTACCAGCAAGGTAGAGGAAACTTTTTACATCCACTACCACATCAATATTATTGTCATGGAAGAGTTGGTCTCCTTCTTTCATTTCCTTATCAAAACCCATTTTATAGGATAGACCGGAACATCCGCCACCTATTACCGACACTCTTAGGAAATATTCTTCATTATAGCCCTCTTCCTTTCTTAGGTCAACAAGGCGGTGTTTTGCTTTTTCTGTTACTGTAATCATCGTTTTATTATTTTAAAAATCCTTTGGCAAAGATACTACCTGAAAATAAAAATGGGATTTATTGTCATACCTTAAAAATTGGATAGAAGTTTTAAGTAAGCAAGAAAACTTTAAAATCTATTTTCCAATGAAAAAAATCCGCCATTGATTGCATTGGTTAATCATTATGTCTTTGTATTTAGGACTCTTCTATTTCCCTCTTAGTTTCCTACTTTTGCGGTAAATAAAATTTGCCACAAAAAACATATGACACGTTTCTTAAAACCATTAACATTACTCTCAATTGTATTTTTATCCCTTAGTGCTATGGCGCAGAAGGGCGGAAAGTCTCCTGAACTTTTTAACATGAACGGCGAACCCGTAACGGTTAAAGAGTTCAAATATATTTATGAGAAAAACAACGCTGCGGATAAAGACCTCTACAAAGAAAAAAGCATTAGGGACTACCTAAGTTTATACATCAATTTTAAGATGAAGGTAAAGGCTGCCAATGACCGTGGGCTGGATACTTCTCAGGAATTTTTGCGTGAGTTTGTAAACTACCGTGGGCAGTTAGCGCAGCCTTACCTAACGGATAGGCAGGTAACGCAAAACCTAATTGATGAGGCGTATGAACACCTGAAGTGGGAGCTGCGCACCAGCCATATTTTGATTACAGTGAGCCCAAGCGCCTCACCAAAAGACACCATGATTGCCTACAAAAAAGCAATGGATGTGTATATGAAAGTGCGCAAAGGGGATGACTTTGTGGAGTTGGCTAAAAAGTATTCTAATGACCCTTCGGCATCTTATAATGGTGGTGATATTAATTTCTTTACTGCCTTTCAGGTGATTTATCCTTTTGAAAAAGCTGCTTTTGCGTTGCGTGATATTGGGGATATTTCTGTGCCGGTTCGCACTCAGTTTGGGTATCATATTATAAAACTTACTGGCAAGCGCCCAAACCGTGGTGAGGTGCATGTGCGCCATATCCTCATCAGTTTAAATGATAAAAGCACTGATGCTGATAATAAATTAGCAAAAGCAAGGATTGATAGCATCTATCAAAAACTACAAAAAGGGGAAGACTTTAAAGAGTTGGCAAAAAAATACTCTGACCACCTTGTGAGCCGTGATGCTGGTGGCGAATTGCAATGGCTTAACAGCTTTGCGGTAAACTATCCTGAGGAGTTTAGGGATGGTGCTTTTAAACTAAACGCAGCTGGTGATTATACAGTGCCCATCAAAACTATTTATGGCTGGCACATCATACAATTGATAGAAAAGAAGGGTCAAAAACCTAAGAAGGAGATGGAGGAATATATCAAGCAAAAAATCTCCAGAGATAACCGTAGTGAACAAAGTAAAGAGGCGGCCATTGCCAAATTTAAAAAGGAAAATAACCTGAAAGAGAATGGCTCTGCATTGAAGAAATACATCAAATCTCTTGATACTACTTTGCTAAAAGCAGAGTGGAAACCAAGCACAGAAGTTCATAATTCTGATAAGGTTTTGTTTACCATAATGGGCGAAAAGTATACTTTCAAAAACTTCTCTGATTATCTGGCGCAGAGTCAGGAATCAGCTAAGTACTCTGAGGTGGAATATGCTGCTAAACAGTATTACAAAAACTTTGTAAACAAATCAGTTTATGACTATGAGGACAAACATCTTGAGCAAAAGCATGAAGACTTTTTTAATGTGGCTAAGGAATATAAAGAAGGGATTTTGTTGTTTGATATCACAGAGAAAAATGTATGGGGAAAAGCGATGAAGGACTCTGTAGGGCAACTGACTTATTACAATGACCATAAAGATAAATACCGCTGGAAAGACCGCGCTGAAGCCATGGTTTTTGAACTGAAAGATAAGGCAACAGCACAGAAATTTTTAGCTGATATTATGGCAGCACCCAAGACTACTACTTATAAAGTTCCAGTGTTAAAAACAGAAACTAAAGTGGTTGATACAAAGGACAAAAAGAAAGGCAAAAAGAAAAAAGCTACTGCCCCTGCTATGAGGGATAGTGTGGTGACAACTGACATACCGGACATCATTAAAGATTACCAAAAGAAAGATGCCCTAAGTGTAAAAATGACTTCTGGTAAATTTGAGAAAGGTGAGAACAAAGCTGTGGATGCTACAGGTTGGAAAATGGGTATACAAGATGTTGGTGTGGTGGATAGTAAATACTATATTGTTAAGGTAAATAAACTCATCCCTGCGGATTATAAAACCATTAATGAGGCACGTGGCGTAGTGATTTCTGACTATCAGGATTTGCTGGAAAAAACATGGATGACAGATTTAAAGGCCAAATACAAAGTAGTGATTCACGAAGAAGAACTTAAGAAACTCATCAAGTAAAAGTATTGTGAGTTGGCGATGCTTTTTGGTTTTGGGTATTGGAATTCCTGCATTGATTACCTCTTGCAGAAACCCATTCTCCACGCCTGAAAATGCCATTGCCAAAGTGCATAAAACTTATCTTTACGAAGAAGATCTAAAAGGGATTTTCCCAAAAGGAACAAGTAAAGAAGATAGCCAGCGCATCAGGCAAAATTTTATTTCTTCATGGGTTAAGGAACAACTCATCACCCAAAAAGCGGAAGAGGACTTAACCGATGATGTAAAAAACAAAGACAAAGAAGTTAAGGAATACTATAGCTCCCTGCTGCGTTACGAATATGAAAGGATGGTGCTCTCCAAAAAACTGGACACCACTGTAACAGAACAGGAGATAAGGGCGTATTACTTCCAAAACAAAAAGAACTTTGAGTTGAAAAGAAATATCGTGAAGCTATTTTATGTAAAACTACCTGCCTCTGCGCCGGATAAAAACAAAGTGAGGAAGTGGTTACGGAATCCCAATCCAGCGATAATGCCTGCCCTCCAAAGATATGCTGAGCAATACGCCGCTAATTTTACTATTGACACAACTTCATGGTTTTATTTTGATGACATTGCCAAAGAAATACCGATTATAGAAAGCTACAACCCAGAGCATTTTATCCGCAATAATGATTTTGTGGAGTTGAAAGATGCCCAGTATTATTACCTGATAAATGTGGTTGCCAATAAAATTAAAGATGATGTTTCTCCCTTAGCTTTGGAGATGGGAAAGATAAAAAGCATCATCATCAACAAAAGACAGGTGACGCTTTTGCAACAATTAGAAAACAAAATTTTTAAAGAAGGTACAGAAAACAACCTCTACGAAATCTATCAAAAAAATAAATGAGACAACTACTAACCATACTCCTTTTCACCCTTATCTCCACTGCAACTTTTGCCCAAACAAAAGTGATTGATGAAGTGGTTGCCAATATTGGCGATGAAATTATTTTGCGTTCCGAAGTGGAGGTGCAACTCATGCAAATGAGGGACGTAAAAGAAGCCGACATCCCAACAGCAAGATGCTTTATCCTTGACCAATTGATGCAGCGCAAACTTATGCTGGTAAGGGCAAAAGCAGATAGCTTAAAAGTAAGCGAAGACCAAGTAACTAATGAGTTGGAACGCCGAATACAATACATGATTGCCAACCCACAAATTGGTAGCGCTGAGAAGTTGGAAGAGTACTTTGGTAAGAGCATTATCCAAATTAAAAATGAATTCAGGAAGACGATTAAAGAACAAATACTGATAGAACAAATGCAGGCAAAAGCTACCAGCAACGCTGACCTAACACCTAATGAAATCCGCACTTATTTTAAAACCATACCACCAGATAGCCTCCCACTTTATAACACAGAAGTGGAGCTAAGCCAATTGGTGATTTTCCCCAAGCCAACTAAGGAAGCAAAACTTGCCGCCATCCAAAAATTAAAAGACATAAGGGAAGAGGTGCAGAAAGGCGCCAACTTCGGGACTAAAGCAGTTGTTTATTCTCAGGATAACGGCTCTGCTATTAAGCGTGGAGATTTGGGAATGACCGCCGCTTCCCAATTTGTACCTGAGTTTTCTGCGGCGGCTTTGAAGTTGAAAAAGGACTCCATGAGTGGAATTGTGGAAAGCAAATTTGGCTACCACCTCATACAAATGATAGAAAGAAAAGGCGATATGATTCATACCCGCCACATTCTTTTAAAAGCGGAAGTAACAGAGGACGACAACAAATTGGTGAAAGCCCGTCTTGATAGTTTCCGCCAATTAATCCTTGATAAAAAAGCAACGCTGCAAACTTTATCACAGCAATTTAGTGAGGATGAAGAAAGCAAAAACCGCGGTGGTATGATGGTAGACCCTAAAACCAACGCCTCCAAAGTTCCGTTGGATGAGCTTGATGCCGCCACCTTTTACGCCATTGATAAATTAAAACCAGGTGAGTTTTCCGACCCTGCACCTTACACAAGCATGGATGGCAGAGAAGGTTTCCGATTGGTGTTTTTGAAATCAAAAACACCACAACACAAAGCCAACCTTACCGATGACTATCCAAAAATAAAATTAATGGCATTGGAGGCAAACAAAAATGCGAAGCTTCAGGCGTGGTATGATAAGTATATCCCCATCACTTATATCAAAGTGAACCCGCCGCTTAAGAGTTGCGAATCCATGGCTAAGTGGACAGCCAAAAACGGTAAATAAATTGCAAACCGCCAAAAAAATCTCCCAACAAAATCCATGGAATACAGAAACGAAGTAGAAGCTGTAGATGCGCTTTCAGCAAAGTATAAATCCCTTTTATCAGAAATAAAAAAAGTAATTATTGGCCAGGATGACATTGTAAAAGATGTGCTGATTGGCATCTTTAGCCGTGGGCATTGCCTGCTGGTGGGTGTCCCGGGTCTGGCAAAAACGCTGTTGGTGCAAACCATTGCCAATGCATTGGATTTAAAATTTAACCGCATACAGTTTACGCCAGATTTAATGCCCTCGGACATTACTGGAAGTGAGATTTTGGATGAGAAAAAGGAGTTCCGTTTTATACACGGCCCCGTGTTCGCCAACATTGTTTTGGCAGATGAAATTAACCGTACCCCGCCCAAAACCCAAGCGGCGCTTTTGGAGGCAATGCAAGAAAAAACCGTTACCGTAAGCGGCAAACCTTATCGCTTGGATGAACCCTTTTTTGTATTGGCAACCCAAAACCCTATTGAGCAAGAAGGAACTTACCCCTTACCCGAGGCGCAACTTGACCGCTTTATGCTGAATATTATTTTGGATTACCCCAAATATGAGGACGAAGTTGCTATTGTAAAAAACACTACCTCGGACCTGAACATACAGGTAAATAAAATTGTAAGCGGTGCGGAGATTATCCATTTCCAAAACATAATACGCAAAGTACCGGTGGCGGATAACGTGCTGGAATACGCCGTAACCCTTGTTAATAAAACCCGTCCCAACACTGCCCTTGCACCCGCTTTTGTAAATGATTATTTAGAGTGGGGCGCTGGCCCGCGTGCCTCACAGTTTTTAACTATTGGCGCAAAATGCCATGCCGTTTTTAATGGCAAATACTCCCCTGATATTGAAGATGTGCAAGCCGTTGCCGCTGCTGTACTGCGCCACCGCATAGTGCGCAACTACAAAGCAGAAGCAGAAGGCATCAGCGTGGGAGATATTATTAAGAGGCTGCTGTAAGGAGAGTGAATAATGAATAATGAATAATATTATTTTTGTTCTATTCCTTTTCAGTTGTTTTAAAATAGCTGCCCAAAAAAAAACTGAACGTATATTTGATTACCTAGTTAAGGGGTATGATTATGCCATAATAAGTATTGAATTTATGGGGGATTATTGTGTAACTAAAGAAAATGTATCATCCTTCATTTTTAAAAAATCTTAACAACAAAGAGCCTGTGGATAAGGATATGAAAGATGTTTTTAATTGATGATAAATCCCTCATTTGTTAACAAACCCTCCTATTGAAAAAAGCTTTATAAAATTATGATAACCCATGATATAAAATCAGAGGAGGATATTAAAACCTTAGTAGATAAATTCTATGCTAAGGTGATGGCAGATGCTACCATTGGTTTTATTTTCACCGATGTGGCAGCCATCAACTTACCTACCCATATGCCGGTGATGTATGCCTTTTGGAGTTCCGTTTTATTAGGCACTAATAACTACAGCGGCAACCCCATGACCAAACATATTTTGCTTAACCAAAAAGTAAAATTAGAGAAAGAACATTTCCAAAAATGGATTGCACTTTGGGAAGAAACCGTTACCGAAAACTTCTCAGGGGAAATTGCTGAACTTGCCATCACCAAGGCTAGAAATATTGCAGGCTTAATGCAATATAAAATTGAGCAAAATAATTAGGAAATAAGGCTAAGCAATTTTTTCAGGTAATGACATACCTCTTAGTGTTGCGTCCAATTGGTTTAAATCTTTTCGCATATCAATAAGGTATTTCTCTGCCTCATTTTTAATACTGCTTATTAAGTTTTTGTAGTACTCAATTCCAAGAAAAAGGTTAGCCTGAAATGTTTTTAGCTGCCTTGCTTTATTAGCAGTTGCCGCCTCAATATTTTTGCTGAGTTCTGCTTTAAAATAATCAACATAAAGATTAAGCTCATTCACAAACATATTGGGTCTTTGAACAGTGTTGAGGATATTAATCCTGCCATAGATATGATCTACCATTTGCTTTAAAGAAAACTGCCCGGAAAAATATGCT
>JAPLCZ010000081.1 GCA_026391915.1 Bacteroidota bacterium
ACAGGATTCATAAAGTGCATACCTATTACTTTTTCTGGGCGTTTGGTGGCAGCTGCAATTTTGGTAATTGATATTGATGATGTATTGCTGGCAAGGATAATATCAGGGTTGGTGAATTCATCCAATTGCTTAAAGATGGCAAGCTTTGCATCCACGTTTTCAGTGGCAGCTTCTATACACATATCAGCATTGGCAACGCCTTCTTTTAAAGAAGTAAAAGTAGTGATATTGCTAAGTGTAGTAAATTTCACCTCCTCAGTAATTGCCCCTTTGGTAACTTGCCTATCAAGGTTTTTGGTGATGGTAGCAATTGCCTTATCCAAGGCAACTTGATTAACATCTATAAGAGAAACGGTAAAACCATTTTGTGCAAATACGTGGGCAATACCATTGCCCATAGTGCCGGAGCCAATAACTGAAATATTCTTCATTGTTTAAGTTTAAGTGAATTTTGCCGCAAAAGTATGCAAAAAAGCCCAAGGGAGAAAGAGGGGCTGAACTAATTTGTTAGTGAAGCCAGAGAATTATAAAAAGTGTTAACTAACAACCAACAACTATTAACTAATAACTTCCTCCTCTACTTTATCTCCCAAACAATATCAATATCCCAGTTGCCATTGGTGCTGCTTTTAATATTGATTGGTGAACTGTTTTGGCCACTCATATCAATATTATCCCATCTGCACATTTGCTTTCCTTTAAACAAACCCGCATCTTTCTCATAGAGTTGGAAGGTCCATCCTTCCTGAGTTAGCTCAATAGTCTCAGAAGGCATATCAATAGTAAGTGGTAATTCAGAGGCTTGTGTGTTGTCGTGGAGATTAGAATTACTTCTTGATGTTAAAGTACTAAATTTGGAAGTAGGTGCACATGACACTAGAATATCTGGTCCGGTGTTATCAATACTAGCATCCCAAAGTTTCCCCTTGCCGTCATAAAAATTGATTGCTTTTATGACAAAACCTTTTAATGTTCTTTTACCTACTTTAATATTTATCTGCGCAGTGTTAGAAGTTGTTTCATCATCATTATAAGCTGTTACTTTTACTACGTAATCTCCAGTGCCTTCATAGCTATGGCTTGGGCTATTATCTGTGGAAGTGGTGCCATCACCAAAGTCCCAAACAAAAGTATTTGAGTTTTGGCTGCAATTAGTAAAACTGATGGATTCTGCCGCAACTACGGTAGTTTTGTTAGCGGTAAGGCAAGCCTTTGGTTCAGCCTTTTTAGAGCAGTTAAAACTTATAACTGCAAGGAGGATTATGAGAGTTGTGGAGAGTGTTTTCATAATTATGCGATTTAATTATTGTGCAAATTTAGATAGTGGTTAAGCTTAGTTTTTATAAAATTTTTTACCGTTAATAATTACTGTTTCTATTCTTGTATTCCCAAAAGAATAGGGGAGGAAGGCATAGTCTGGAATGGCTTCTGTGATAAAGATATTAGCCCTTTTGCCAACAGTTATACTTCCTAATTCATGCTGTAAATTTATTGCATTTGCGCTATTGATAGTTGCGGCGTTAATGGCTTCCTCAGGTAACATTTTGTATTGTATGCAAGCCAATGAAATCATAAAATTTATATTACCACTTGGGCAACTACCGGGGTTATAGTCACTGGCAATGGCAAGGGGTAATCCTGCATCAATCATCTGGCGGGCAGGTGGGTTAGGTAAGCCCAAAAAGAAAGCAGCACCGGGTAAAATAGTAGGGATAGTTCCTGAATTTTTTAGCAATTCAATATCATTGGCATTTACAAATTCAAGGTGGTCAACGCTTGATGCTTGGCAAGCAACTCCAACCTCTACACCACCTGCATGGCTGAGTTGTTCTGCATGAACTTTTCCATTTAATCCGTATTTTTTCCCTTCATTTAAAATCAAAATTGTTTCCGGTTTTGAGAAATAATTTTCTTCACAAAACACATCAATATATTCTGCTAAATTTTCTTTGGCTATGGCCGGCAACATCTCATCAATAATTAATTTGATGTAGCCCTCGCGATTATTTTTAAAAACTGTGGGGATGGCATGAGCCCCCAAAAAAGTTGCTTTTACTGGGATGGGGCTTTTCTCTTTTAGTAATTTAATTACCTTTAACATTTTCAACTCAGCCTCCAAACTTAACCCATAGCCACTCTTAATTTCTATGGCACCTGTTCCTGTTTTTATTACCTCCATCAAGCGGCTCCAAGCGCTATCAAAAAGTTCTTCTTCTGTAGCTGAGGCAAGCCGTTTTGCAGAGTTGAGGATACCGCCCCCAGCGGCAGCAATCTCCTCATAGGTAGCACCATTAAGGCGCATCACAAATTCAGATTCTCTACTACCTGCATACACAATATGGGTGTGAGAATCCACATAGGATGGAAACACAAATTTCCCTGTAGCATCAATAGTGTCAACCTCTTATATGGGTCAATGATCCATCTCGCCTAATGATTCAATTTTATCATCTTTTAAAAGAAGAAAAGCGTTGGAGATGGTAGGCAATTTCTTCATCTCAGCACCTCGGATAATATTTTCATCTGGGGTGCGCACTTGCACTAAGCCTTTTATATTCTTGATGAGGAGGTACATGGGTTGGTTTGTTTTTCGGGGGGTATGATTGGGGTTAAGTAAAAAAGTTTAATGTTTAATGTTTAAAGTTGAGATTCATCATAACGACCTTTGTATCTTAATATAAAAATTAAAACTCTGATGATTTCTCACACGGCAAAAGTAATTAAAGGAAAGGATGTTTTTATTGCCCCCAATGCCACGGTGATTGGCAATGTGCAAATTGGGGATAATTCTTCTGTGTGGTTTGGGGCAATATTAAGGGGTGATAACGACCTCATAAAAATTGGTGATAGAACCAACATACAAGACGGCGCTATCATCCATGTAGACCCTAATGTGCCTGTGAGTATTGGTGATGAAGTAATAGTAGGTCATGCTGCCATTATCCATGGGGCTACTGTGGGTAATAACACTTTAATTGGCATGAGGGCAACCCTCCTAAATAACTCCAAAATAGGCAATTGGTGCATTATTGGGGCACATGCTTTAGTTACAGAGGGCACTATCATCCCTGATTTCTCAGTAGTGATGGGTAGCCCTGCAAAAGTTGTAAAACAACTCACCGAAGAACAAAAAATAAAAGTTAAAAAGAATGCTGAGGTGTACGTGAAGTTGGCAAAGGAATATATTATGTAGGGAAATATCAAATAAAAAAATGGGGAATTCCTTCTTTCAATAAGTGGCCTCCTTGAAAATATCAACGCTGTTCTTATGCGGGGGAAGATTCCTTATAGACAAAATACTTTTAACTTCTATTCTGATTATTGACACCTTCTTCTTAAAACTGAATCCTATACATAGCAGTAGGGAAAATGCCCAACTGATACTCATAATAGGTTTGTTTTTTTTCGGTATCCCAACCTAGTTGCAATACGTTTTTATGGCTGGTGAGGTTTTGCAAATCCACCGCCCACTCCTGAGTTATTTTTTTGCCGTTGAGCTTGAAGCCAATCTTTAAATCAGTGCGGAAGTAAGCAGGGAATTGTTTGGTAAAACTCTGGTTCCAATCTGCCCTAAATACATTGCGGATGCGGGAGCCAAAAGTATCGGCGGGGGTGTACCAACGCCCACCTGCATAGGTAGATTTTACGCTGATGGTGATAATATTATTTTTGTTTTTACCAAGAGGGAATTCCTTACCTGCCAATCCATTTACCACGTATTGGCTATTGTAAGCGGTGTTTCTCTCTATGCCATCATACCCCTTATATTTTGAGTTGAAGAGGGAGGTAGTAAAGAGGAAATAATAATTATGGCTAAAAAATTTCTCTAAGGTTAGCTCCACCCCATAGTTGTTTCCTGTGCCTTTATTTTGGAGGCTATCTATAAGGATTAACCCAAAATCCGCCCCGGTATTAATCATAGAATACTGGCTCCAATACCTTGATACAGGCACATTATATAGGTGCTGATAATAGGTTTCGGCCCAGTGGTGGCTTTTGGTGAAGTCTACATTTTTATTGGTTTTTATGAGATTGCCATTGATTTTGGTTTCATAATTATAGATAGCAGCACTTTGCAATTGCCCATGCAAGCCATACCCAAAACTGATGGATTGGGTAGGCGCAATAATGTATTTTAATCCGGCGCGGGGCTCAATGCTATAAGTATTATTAAACAAAAAATACTGTGCATGCACCCCAGCAAGCGCAGTAAGTCTTTCATTGAAATCATGTTTCCATTGGGTGTAAAACTGCCCATGCCCGGTGTTGCCTTTTATGGTTACATAGCGCTTTGTGTAGCCCACGCCAAACCTATCATGTTCATAGCCTTCCTGCAAATCATAATCATTAATAAAGCTTAAAATTACCCCTGTGCGCAAGGTATTTCTTGCATCAAACTTTTTATTGAATACAGTATGCAGGCTCACTTTATTATAGTGGTTCTCCTCATTATAATATCGGGTTTTGAAGTTATTAAGCCCAATGCTATCAACATGTATTGTCCTGCCATCCGTACTTGTGGAGAGGGTGTTTTTTAAGTAAGCAGAGTTGCCCAACATGAGGGTATGAGATATTCCCATCACCCCAACAGTAGAGATAAAACTTACATCGCGCTTGGTTTGCCCATAGCTAAAATTGTCCTTTTTTCTTTTGCTATCCAGCAAACTTATAGAGCTGATGCCACCAATGCCAAACACATCAATCACTTGTTTATTGCCAATGGGCAGGTGCACTTTAAAACTCACATCTTGGTAATGGGGTATGCCACCCGGCCCAATGTTGATGCCCAACGCATCAAAAATCTCTAAGGTGGAGTATCTATAACTCACCAAAAAAGAGCCGTCATATTTTTTGGAGAAGGGGCCTTCTGCATTTAACTCTGCGCCATTAAAACCAAATTGCCCAAGGAACTCATACTTTTTATTATTGCCATTGCGGAGCTTTAAATCAAACACGCCGCTATAGGCATTGCCATATTCTGATGGGAAGGCGCTGGTGAAAAAATCACTATTGCGCAGCATATTATTATTGAGCATACTGATGGGCCCACCCGTGGTACCTTGCGCAGAAAAGTGGTTGGGGGATGGAATATCAATCCCCTCCATGCGCCACAGCAAACCCGCAGGCGAGTTGCCACGGATGATAATATCATTGCGGGAATCATTGGCATTTGCCACCCCCGCAAAGTTGGAAGCCATCCGCGCAGGGTCTCCCAAACTGCCTGCATAGCGGTTGGCATCATCAATACTAAAACTCCTTGCGCTAACTACCGCAAGCTCATTATTTGCTTTTTCTTTATGGCTATTGCCACTAATCACCACCTCTTTTTTGGTGATGATTGCTTCCTTCATTTCTATAGGGAGAATGGTTTCTTTACCAGAATTCACAATGATATTTTGCAGTATCATTTCCTCATACCCAATTGATTTTATTTTTATGATATGCCTGCCTACGGGCACTGCCTCAAGAGTAAAGTTTCCTTTTTCATCAGTAGAAGTTGCCTTTTGCGGTGCTATGTTCAGCACCTCAATTAATGCCCCTATGATGGGTTCATGGCTCTCTTTATCCGTAATATTTCCGCGGATGGTTTGGGTATAGTGTTGAGAAAAGAGGCTTTGAGAGAAACAAATAAAGAGTGTGAGGAGAGTTAGAAGTCGCAGTTGCATAGTGTGGGTTTGTGAGGACAAAATTAGAATAGAAGTTTAATGTTGAAGGTTTAAAGTTTAAAGTTCTTTGTGTGATGTTTTCATTATGTCCTTTGTGGTTAAAAATTTATTCTCCTTACAATAAAATAATTCCATAATTTCCACGTTGAATTGGGAAATAAAAGAAAGTGTTATGCAAAAAATTAAAATTTTACTGTTGGCTGTTGCAGCCATTGTTTTGGTGAACCAAAAAATAAATGCAACTATTGCTTCCATCCCCTACACCGCTTACAGAATCCATGTGGATAGCTGCAAGGTGATACGGCACTCCACGGGGAGTTTAATCTTTGTGCCCAGCCATGCTTTTACTGATGAAAAAGGGAAGAAACTCAGCGGCTATGTTACCCTTAACTACCGCGAATTCCGCACCCCTGCGGATATGGTTTCTGCCAATATCCCCATGATTTACGAGGAGAATGGGAAGAGACATCAACTACAATCAGCGGGCATGTTTGAGATACAGGTAGTGCAAAACCTCAAAGAACTTTTGGTGGCTAAAGGCAAGAAAATACAAGTGCGCATGGCAAGCCCAAATGACCTTGCGGGGCTGGAGAGTTATATCCTCAATAAAGCAAAAAACACCTGGGAGAAACTCAGCACACCGGTGATGGATTTTAGTTATGCTACCAAAAAGGATAACCTCAAAAACATCAATAGTGAGTATGACAGAAGGAATAAAATCATGGTAAAATATGATGGTGATATTATCCCGTTGGATACTTTTTCCGCCCTCAAGAAAAAGCAAAAGGACAGTATACAATATCAACCGGAAATGGATTCTTACGACCCCAATGACCCCTTTTATAAAAAGTATGACTCCATCTACAAATACCAACAGCAGGTGTTTAAATCATTAAACGTGGATAAGATGGGATTATATAATTATGATATGATTTACCATAGGGAGGATGCCATCCCGTTTGCAGTGCGTTTCCATTTAAAGGGGGATACGGCAGCACTCAATCAGCAAGTGTTTGTAGTGTATGACAATTTGAATATGGTGATTAAATATGAGCCATATCAGTTCGCGGCAGAGTACTATATGTTGCCGCAAAAAAACTATAGGATATTCGCCATATTGCCTGATGGAAAAGTGGCTATAATGCCCACCAAAAAAAGGTTGGGTATTGATATTTCTAGTCTCAGAGGAAAGTCCTTTGACTTTGAGTTGGAGGTGCACCCAAAACTAATCACTACCCGCAATGAACTTGCTTTAGCCACAGGAATTAAATAACCTAAGCCATGAAAAAAAACCTTACCGCCATACTTCTTATTCTGCTTTTTGCAGGGAAGATATTTTCCCAATCTCAAAAGAACCTAACCATACTTTATGAGAACAGAATTTATCTGAAAGAGAAAAAAAATCTGCCTTTAAAAAGCATCAGCCCCTATTTATTGAGCCTTTATGCCAAAGGAGAATTGCAAGGATTTAAACCCAATAATTACACGCAACCTTTAGGCTTTTTTGCCTTTTTGGAGATGTGCAAACTGCCTCTGCCATCTTGGGCAACCAATAGCACTTTACCTCCCTGCCTTGAGTGCATGGATGAAGAATTAAAGAAATATACCGAGGGCTTAACCTATGCTTTTGATTATATAGAAAAACCTGAAAAGAGCAATGGTGAGGGCACTATTGCTTATCTGCGTTTGGTGTATAAGGATGCAGCGGGAAATGTTTATCCCGGCCCTGTATTTAAGTATGCTGATGTACTTGCTTTAGGGAATGATTTAAAAATTAAGAATCCCGAAAATGAGTCTGTAAACTTTAGTATTAAAGATATTTTTAGTATCCGAAATTTTCAGGCAAAAGCACTAAAGCATAATGGTTGGGATGATAGCTATGAGAAACAAATCCGTTCCCCGTATGACACGGATAATAACCACGGGGAATAAGAATTATGGATTATAAATTTAAAATTATAGATGAAGGGAGAATTGAGAGTTTCCTGTTTACCAACTTTAAACTTTTCAACCTTAAACTTTAAACTTGGTTTTCTTATCTTTGAAACTCAAAACTAACCCCATGTTTCTATGCGCCAAACTCTGAAACTGCTTTTGTTACTACTGCTTTTCTCCTCCTGCAAAAAGGAATTTATCAATAACACCTATGTGCGACAGGTGTATTCCACCACAAATTATTCAATGAATGATGTGCATTTCCCTTCGGAGAATATTGGCTTTGTAGTAGGCAGAGAATGCCTCATTTTAAAAACTATTGACGGTGGAAATAGTTGGGAAGTTATCAGCCCAGATACGGGAATTAATAACTACAGCTCAGTGTTTTTTAAAGATGAAAATACAGGGCTCATTATCCGCAATGGCAGTGATACCATCTTCACCAGTAATGGCGGAAAATCATGGAAAAAAAATGCAAATGCCACCCAAGATTCTTTGAAGGCGAGGTATAAATTTATGCACCCTGCGGCAGATAAATTCTTCACAGATTCACTTACTGGTTACCAATTTAATTTTGGGAATCTCAATGAAAACGGGATGGTGTATAAAACCACTGACGATGGTAAAAACTGGAGTCACAACTTCACAGGGCAGAAAAATGATATTAAAGATGTTGACTTTGTGGATGGACTTCATGGGATAGGCATTGGTGATAGAACAATTATTACCACCTCAGATGCAGGCAATACATGGAAAATAATCAGGGATGAAAAAGGTATTAGCCCACCAACATTAAATAAAATTAGCATGGTAAGTGTGAGCCTTAGTTTTGGCATTAGTAAAACAGAAATCTATAAAATATCAAACCCAAAATAATGAAAAAAATCTCTTTAAGCCTCCTTATTATTTTGTGTGTTTCTGTTGCAGCTTTTTCTCAAAAGAAAAAAATAAGAACAGATAGAAGTGGGGACGAACAAGCTGGCACCCGCTATATTTATTATGGCGCAGGAGTTCAGTTTTATCACCTCACAGGTACTTATTTTAATGATATTGCAACCGCACCAACAGACAAACATTTGTTTACTTCTGAAAAAGTAAATATCCTTATCCCCGGGATTAGTTTTTATGTAGGGCGCAACTTCCCACTCAAAACTTTTTTGTTTGATGCCTTGTCTGTGGGCATCTCCCCAAACCTTACTGGCAGCATTGGCAGACCCACTAATTTGCAATATGCTTATGGGTTCAGTATGCCAGTATTTGCTACTATTTATTATGGTTGCCTTGCCTCGCAAAAAGGCCCGGGAAATATTGGGGTGGCAATAGGTGCTGGCTACCAACTCACGGGGCAATCCATAGATTTTGCTATCAAAAAATGGCTATATGCTACCCCTGAGGCAATGCTGGAATTTAACTTTAGGATGGGTGCTGATTTTTACCGCATCCGTGGTAGCATGGGAATTATGCCCTATAAATATAATTACCCAAGCACATTGGGCAACCTTGCTGGCCCGGTGATGAGTGATTTCTCAATTCACTTAATAAGAAATTAGAAGTTCTCAGTTATCGGTTTTCAGTTTTCAGAAAAACAAAAAAAAAGAACCCTACTTTCCATCCGAAGCCGGTTCTGTGGGGCGAGAATTAGGTTTGGTAAAGTCATATATTCTTATCACTTCAATTCTTTTGCTATCAGGGAAATTATGAAAGGCTTCTAAAAATTCTTGGGTACTTTCTTTGGATAAAAATAAATCTTTCAGCACAAAATACCTTTTGCAATAATTAGAATTTTTTAACAGATAAGCATTATTTACTTTGTATTGAAAGCGGTCATGCTGGAAAGTATCTGCCTCTTTAAGGAAGTAATTTACCCTTGCCTCACACTCTTTATGGTAAGTAAATCTATCCGCAGGGTTCTCATGAATTTTGTTGATGTATCTGTTAAACCACTCATACAAATTCTCATTAATTTTTGTTTGCTTTAATACCTTTTCTACTGAAATTTTGCCAGTGGTTTTAGCAAATTTAAGAGCCAGATAATTCCCCATTACATCACTTACTGCTTCATTGTATTCATATAAAAGATTAGCTTCTTTTTCAAAAACATAGTTATGCATCAACTCATGAAAAATAATAAATGCCTTTGCCTCATTCGAGTAACTCATAAATCTTTTGCTCAACATACAACTTGAGGTATTATAGGTTTTATAAAGAAAAGTTTGATAGCCGTTAGACTTTTCTAACATCCTTCTAAAATCAGAATCATTTTTACAATACACAAAATCATAAGTAAAATTATATTCCTTAGGACGCACCACATCCGAGTCTTTAGAAATATAAAGGCATAGGTAAGGGCTATCTGTTTTCCTCCACTCAGTATAGAAATTTCCTTTGAGTGTAAACCCAATTTCTTTGAAGAAAAAGCTTTTGCAGTCTTCAATAAATAAGGAATCGGTATTGGTGGCAGTTGCTTTTTCAATCCCCCAAAAATTAAGGAGAAGAAAGCAGACGTAATATAATTTCAGCTTCCTTTTTTTACCTGATAATTGAGATAGTACCATTGGTTAAATAAGTTACGGGCTTATTATTTTCAAGACCTGAGAAGGTTGCCTGCCAATGATAAACCCCAATGGGGCAGCGCAGGTTTTCAAAACTTCCATCCCATGTTCTATTGATGTCATTTGATTCAAAAATCATCTCCCCCCATCGGTTATAAATTTTTATTTGGAACTCAATAATATTGTAGCCATAAGGGTGTAGGTAGTCATTCAAACCATCACCATCCGGGGTAAAAGCTGATGGCATTATGAGCTTTGGTGGGCAGTATAAAAAGCGAATGCTATCCGTGGATTTGCAACCCAAACTATTGGTAACAATCACAGAATAAAGTCCGGCTTTTGTAGCTGTAAAAGTAGAAGAAGTACTGCCATCTTGCCACAAATAATTTTTCATTTTCAGCGTGGATGGACTAAGGGTTTTGGCATCTCCATTTTCTTCGCAAAGGGAGGTGTCATTCCCTAAATTAATAGGTGTGGTAGGGCGGATGGAAGAGATAATTGCAGTGTCTGTAATGGTATCGCACCTATTCCTGATATTCACCCAATACGTACCTAAAGCATTGGTTTTAAAGATAGAATCATGGCTACCATCCTGCCAGGTATAGCGGAAAGATGAATCATGATATGGTGTAAAAATTACTGGATGCCCAGTACAAATAAAGGTATCATCAGGCAAAGAGTTGGTAGGTATTTTGGCGTATTTTACATTGATGCTATCAGAGGCTTTGCAGTTGATGGTATCCAAAATTTCAATCCAATATTTTCCGGGTTTTGTAATTTTAAATTGCTTGCCGTGGCTGCCATCACTCCAAGTGTAAAGTTGAAAATTGGAATCAGGTTTTAGGGATACATTCTCTCCTGTGCATAATAATTTATCTTTCCCTAAATCTACTTTTGGATTGCTGAAACTCACCTTTACAGTATCAATATAATCGCAGCCTCCGTCTTTTACTTTTACCCAAAACTTCCCTGAATTATGCGCTACAATAGTTTGGGCAGTGCTTCCTGTATTCCATAAATAACTTTGTTTATCAGGCCCAGCATCAATGGTTACACTGTCAGCTACATCACATATTTTTATATCAGGCCCAAGGTTGAGGCTGCTGTAATTACTAAAATATCCGTACTCACTACTCCAGCCCACCGCATTCAAAATTCCAAGATGGAAAACCCCATTGCTATTGTAGATAAGATTTGCCGCCACCGGGATATCTGTTGTGCTAAATTGTTTGGTGCAAACCATCCAATTACTGGTGCCGGGCACAGGGTTAAAATCGGCAGCTTGAATCAAAGAAGTTTGTCCATTCAAAGTAAAAAAAGCTTCGTTTCCTTTTTGGGTAAGAATCATTAAATAGAATTCAAATTTGGCACTGCGCACAAAACCAATTTGCTTGGAACCAGTGCAGACAATGGGTGGCAAAAGGCTCTCACCATATTCGGTTTTTATACCAGTGAGGTGCAATACATAAACAGGGTTTGAGGATTTGATATAAAGCGCATTTGCGGTAAAAGTTTGCCGATAAGTTTCTCCTGCTTTTAGGGTAACAGCAGCTGTGGTTGCGCCATCAAAAAATAAATCAGTATTGTCTTTTACAGCGGTTATATAAACCTTCTCCAAAGTGGCAAAACCCTTAATTGCTATATGCTCTGTACCCAATAAACTTACGGGTACTAGCTGGTCACCACACTCATCAAAAGAGCCGTTATCATACACAGAATCATCACTTATGGTTATGGCAATGGGTTTATCAGAAGTTACTTTGCTACCGCCAAGGTGGTCAATGGCTTTTTTACCTTTTGCCCTTGCCGAATAGGTTTCGCCTTTATTCATTGTTATAGAATAAGTGCTCCCTTTTTTATGCCCAACTACATCATTAGTAACAAAAATAGTTACCACAGTATTATCCTCTGTGGCTACAATTTCAAAGGAATGATTGCCGTATTCATTACGGTAATCCGTCTGTGATGGTATGTAAAACTCCTGCCCCAAAGCATTCCTCCCTTTTAATGGAAAGATGGCAGGATTACCCCCATCAGCAATGTCGTAATATGCCGTTATTTGTGCATCACTTTTTATAAATAAACCGCGGTCTAAAATTTTATCAGCGGGGCTATTTTCTATGCCATCAATATCACTGGTGAGGTCTAACGAAATAGTTTTGTTGGCAGGCACTGTAAGTTTATATGGGCGAAAAAGTTTGGCGCCGGGTTTTGAAATACTGATGTGGGCATCCTTACTAAAAGCCGTAAACCTAAAGTAGATGGGTCTATCACCATGGTTGTTATCAACCTCTGGTGCTACAAACCAAAACTCCCTATCAATCTGTGCTTGCAGTTTGGCAGAAAGCAAGATAAAGCAAAAAATAAAAACCCTCTTTATCATTTTTTAAGTTGCCTTAAATTCACTGTTACCCCGCCTTGTGTCTTCATCAAAATAGTCCAGAATAAATCCATGATAAATTTACAAACTGTCAATACAATTAAGAGGACGGTACCCTGAGATACATTCAATTTATCTTTTAAAAACACCCCTGACATGATGATGATACCAAGGATAAAAATCCTACCATAGGGTGCAAAAAATAAATCCATAGGGGCTGTGGTTTTATAGGCGCCATTCATTATGTATTGGGTGATAAGATTTGCTGTGTAACCCAGCACCATTAGGGTTAAGATTTCCCTAATATGCAATTGGAAAACACTATGCCTTTCCGCATCGGGTATGGCAGAAAACACCACAAATCCCCCCGTAACAATAATGAATACGCCGAAATGGACAACGAAGAATATCGTAATAGGGAACTTTGTTTTTTCTCTTGCTAATATCATTTTTATGAGGTTAAACACCCCCGCCACCAAACTCTCCAACCAAAAAAGAAACACAATAGCGTAGATATTCCAGCCCAAAAAAAGCACCCCCACCAAAGGCATTAAGCCTGTAATTAATAAGGATAGATATGGGAAGGCGGCAGTAAGTTTCATTTAGCAAATTTAGGTAAGGTTTTGTTTTCTAATTTATTTACCCCTTATATTTGCATTAACATTAACTCTTTAAAAAATTAATCTTATGAAAAAACATCTTTTAGCTTTCGCTACATTCATTACCCTCTTTTCTTGCAACGCTGCTTTTGGGCAGATAACTTTTGAGCACAGTTACACACAAAGTTTCAGTTATCCATGGATAGCTTATCTTGATAATAGAACAGAAAACTATGCAGTGGTAGTACATCCACCTACTGGCATTTATGATTCAATTTATTTATATGATTTAAATCACACGCTTAGTTATACAGGTTACTTTCCAAAAGGGCCTAAAGGAGTGGATTCTACTGCCAGAGCTCCACAAAATGTAAGTTATATTACCAGATCGCTGTTTGATTGTGATTCCACCAATATAGAATTTTTGGTGTACTATTTTTATGCAGCTGATTCAGTTTCTCCTGGTAGGTATAGCGTATCTGTGTGCAGAGGAAACGGAACTGTGTTGTTTTCTAAAGACAGTGCTTATTTTGCTTCAAAGTCAGTTGTAAAAACTGCAAAGGGAACTAAGCTTTTGTTATGGCAACAACAACCACCTTACACTGAATATAAGACATTGGTTTATTCTCTTTGTGGTGCCATCCCAACAGGGTATGAAACTCCGGCACTTCATAAAGACAATAACGGAACTCTGTATGATGCCTACCCCAACCCCTCCAAAGGGTACACACATATAGATTACAAACTCCCCAACGGCGTTAATACAGGAGAAATTATTTTCTGTGATTTGCAAGGCAAAACCATCAAAACTATGAAGGTGGGCGCTGCCTTTAACGATGTCCTCATTAGCACAGATGATTTGCCTGCGGGGCAATATCTCTATTACCTAAAAACCAACGGCAGCGTTACGGGTGCTAAGAAATTGGTAACTGTAAAATAGTTGATAGTTGCTGGTTATTAGTTGTTAGAAAAAGTTGAAAGTTAGAACGCCTAAATCCCCTAAAGGGGACTTCAGTGTGCAGAAATTTGATAGTTTCTATGTGGTTAAAGCCCCCTTTAGGGGGTTGGGGGTATGTTAAAAAGTTGTGTAGTTTTACTTCTCCTAAAACCCCAAACACTTTTTTACTAACCTTTTCAGCACACTTACCCTATTCTCATCAGATAATTTGAAATAAGAAATCAGCAAATTAAAATTAGTGTTTGGTATTAAATCCAGCAAGCTGAGCCACTTCTTTTTGTTAGTTTGATGAAGACTTTCTACCTCCATAAAACTCAAACTAGAAAAATGAGAATACAGTTTTTGTTGCCATTCTTTAAAAGCCATTAACTCTGTGTAGTTGGCAATTTTTCTTCCGGATTTGGCGAGGATATGGGTGCGGATTTCATCTTCTGTAATTGGTAAATTAAAGTAGACAAATACCCATTTATAAAAATTGAAAAATTGCGTTTGCAAAGTGTTAGCGTGAAGTTGCGTTTGACTGATTGGGCTTTCTCTTTTGCGGCAACGCACCTCGGGGATATTGGCAAAATCAGTAAGAGGAATTAGTTTTATCCAGAGTTCATAATCCTCAAAAGGAGGGTGCTTAAAAGTATCTGTGTATGCAAGATTATTCTCCACCAAAACCTCTCTCCTGATAATGGTGGAGGAGTTTGCAAAGCAATTATCCCAAATTAAATTTGCTTTAATGTTGTCATTCTCCAGGGGCATTTTCCAGATAGTTTCCCTGCTGCCAAAATACTCGGTATAGCTACCACAAACTCCTACTTTTGGGTGAGTATTCATAAAAGTTAATTGGGTGGCAAGTCGGGTAGGTACAGCAATATCATCAGCATCTAAACGCAAGATGAAATCTGTTTCTATTAATCCCAATCCTCTGTTAGCAGCATGGGCAATATGCAGGTTTTTTTCATTGTGTATATAATGAATTCTGCCATCCTTAAAACCATGAATAATTTCCGCAGTATTATCTGTGGAAGCATCATCAACTATCAATAGAATAAAATCTTTTGCTGTTTGCGCTAGCACAGATTCAATTGCTTCTGCAATAGTTGCAGAGGCGTTGTAGGCGGTCATTAAAAAAGTAGCTTGAGGTGATGATTTCACACTGCAAAGAACTATAAAATTTCCTTCCCGTTCTCATATACAAGAGAGAAAGAACTCGTGGTATCATAATTCTCAAATTTTTATGTTTAATATTGCCGTATAATGAAGATAGCATTCATAGTAAACCCAAAAGCGGGGGTCAAAAAAAAACAAAGATATCCTAACCCTCATTAAAGAAAACGTACCTGAAGGAGTGGTGTATGAGATTCTACTTTGGGAAAAACTGGATTTGTATGATGACTTAATTAAAAGAGTATTTGATGAAGGCTTTACTACTTGTGTGGCAGTGGGTGGAGATGGTACAGTAAACAGAATTGCAAGTAGTTTGGTTCACACAAATGTGGCTTTAGGAATAGTGCCAACTGGTTCAGGTAATGGCTTGGCAAGGCATTTAAAAATACCATTAAAAACTACTGAAGCTATTAAGAGAGTTTGCACTGCAACCCCAATAATTATTGATGGCGCTATGATTAACGGCAATCACTTCTTTTGCACCAGTGGGGCTGGTTTTGATGCCTATGTAGGATACCTGTTTGCGGGTAGTAAAACCCGTGGTATCAGTACTTATTTAAAGATTATTCTTAAGAATTTATTCAGCTATAAAGCTCAGGAATACACTTTAGTTTCTGATGAAAATACTGCAACCCATAAAGCCTTTTTGGTTACTATTGCTAATGCCAATCAATATGGCAATGATACCTTTATTGCACCCCATGCTGATATACAGGATGGGCATTTAGATGTTTGCTTTATCAAACCTTTTCCGCTGTGGCAAATTCCATTTTTAGGAATAAAAATAATGAATGGCACAGTAGGTAAATCCAAATATTACCACACCTATAAAACCAAAAAAATTGAGGTGCATAGGAATGCAAAAGCTGCAGTGCATTATGATGGGGAGCCTGCCCTGATGGATGAATTATTAACTGTGGAGGTATTGCCTGCTGCCTTAAAGGTGATAGCAGGAGTGGGGTTTTAACCCCGTTTTCATCTTTGCTCATCCTCTGAAATCCTTTATTTGTAACAATCCGTGAGAAATGATTCCTTTTCTATTTCCAATAGGGTTATTTTTGCCATTGGTTTTAAAACACGGAATGAGAAAATTTTTATACTTAGTTCTATTTAATTTAGTTATTTGTTTAGGTGCCCAGGCACAGTTGGCATCACCAGTTGCCTTAGATAATCCACATCTTATTAAAAATATTGGGAAGGATATTTTTATTTTAGAAGACAAAGGAGATAGCCTGCTTGTAACGGATGTAGCAAAGGGAAAATACGATGCAGATTTCCGACAGAACCAAACTCTATTGCCTGATCTTAAAATGTCCCAAAGTACAGTTTGGGTAAAATTTAGTTTACAGAATGTATTAGCAAAAGATTGGTATTTAGAAATTGGAAACCCTAACTTAGATTCTGTAAGCCTGTATTCAATCAATAAATTGGGGGTACCCATAGCCTACGATTTTAATGATACTGATGAGAAAATAGTTTATAACTCTTCAGGTATTTATATCCCTTTAAAAATTAAGCCTAAGGAAAAAAGAGTTTTCTTATTAAAAATAAAATCCAATTCACCTGTTAGGTTTCCATTGGCGGTAGCAACACTATCCAATTATATTGAGGAAGATGCAGCTGGATACATCAGTAGTGGTTTGTTCTATGGTCTATTATTGTTGATGGTGGTATCAAGTCTGTTTTTATTCAGAACGGTTAATGACTCCATCTATCTTTACTTTATATTTTTTGTTATTTGCAATGGGTTGGCGCAGGCCTTTTTGGATGGCGATATTTATATGTGGTTTGGGATTAGCTTAGCACAATACCTTGGCGCCCACCATGCCTTTATGCCTTCTATGGCAATGCTCTCATCTCTTTTATTTGCGGTGGAATATCTTAAAACAAAGGAAAATGCAGCCCATATGCACAGAGGGTTGCTGGCAATTGAAGCATTATTTGCCATCACAATTCTATGTGATTTATTTGTAAATACATTTATCGCTTACGAGATAATGCTACTTGCTTCCATGGTTAATGCTATTTATCTTTTCATGATTAGCGTTTCCATTTATCGCAAAAATTATAAGCCTGCTAAATACTTTGTTATTGCATGGAGTTTCTTTTTGCTTAGGGTGCTTTTGCAGGTTTCTATGGATATGGGAATTGCCCCAGGCGTTGGCTTTATGAGTAGCTTTAATGCCTTCCTTATTGTAGTTACTTTTATGATTTTGAGCTTTGCTCTATCTGATAAAATTAATGCCTTTAAAGTGGAGACAGAATCGGCAGAAGGCAAAATGGTAAAGGCATTAAGGGATAATGAAAAACTCATCCGCCGCCAAAACGAAATGTTGGAACAAAAGGTAAAAGAACGCACCGCAGAATTGCAAAAAACAATGACTGATTTGGAATCAGCTCAAGAGCAATTAATACAATCTGAGAAGATGGCGGCACTTGGGCAAATGACTGCAGGTGTTGCCCATGAAATACAAAATCCTCTCAATTTTGTAAATAATTTTAGTGACCTTTCTTTGGATTTAATTAAGGATTTAAAAGAAGAAGGTGATGAAGTGGAACGCAATGAATTGCTGGATAGTCTGGAACAAAACGTATCCAAAATCCATCACCATGGCAAGCGTGCAGAGGGGATTGTAAAAAGTATGCTTGAGCACAGCAGAGGGGCAAGTGTGGATGAAAAAGCCTCTGTAAGTATTAATAAAATGCTTGATGAATATGTTCTCCTTTCTTATCAGCAAAGCCAAAAAAATAACCCCGATTTTGAGTGCACTGTTTATAAAGAGTTGGATGAAAAACTACCCAATGCTACCATCAATCAGCAAGATGTTGGGCGGGTATTCATCAACCTTTTTAATAATGCTTTTTATGAGATGCACAAATACAAAACATCTCACCCAGAATACATCCCTGCTTTAGGTTTATTTACAACTTCTGCAAATGGAAAAATCACCATCAGGATTAAAGATAATGGCCCAGGTATACCTGAAGAAAATCAGAAAAGAATTTTTGAGCCTTTCTTTACTACAAAACCTACCGGTGAGGGTACAGGTTTGGGGCTCTCCCTAAGCTATGATATTATTGTAAAAGGGCATAATGGCGAAATGAAACTTGAGAGCAAACCCGGGAAAGGGGCTGAGTTTATTATCACCATTCCGGTAGCCTAGATTTCTCTTCTAAAAATCTAATTAATCATTATACCTTTACAGCCTAAAACTATAGGTGTAAAATGCTTCAAAGCAGAACAAAAACAAAGAAAATGGATAACGCGATTATCACAGTATATGCAGAACAAACCCCAAATCCGGAAACTTTAAAGTTTGTGGTGAATCAGGTGATAAGCAGAGGAGGTACTTTTGATTTCCCAAATGTGGCAGAGGCGCAACGCAGTCCATTGGCAAGAGCCCTTTTTGGGTTTGACTTTGTGAAAGGAATTTTTATCTCTTCCAACTATGTTACCCTTACCAAAACAGAAGATTATAAATGGGTGCAAATTATCCCAAAGGTGAGATTGTTTTTAAAGGAGTGGTTGCAGGATGAAACTAACCTAGCTATCACTGATGCTATGATGGAGGAATCTCCTTCTTTTGCACCTGATGATAATGATGATGACATCACCAAAAAGATTAAAGAAATACTTGCCAATAGTGTGCGCCCCGTAGTAGAAATGGATGGCGGCGCTATTGATTTTAAATCCTTTAATGAGGGTAAAGTAACTTTGAGTTTAAGAGGTTCTTGCAGCGGTTGCCCATCCAGCGCAGTAACGCTAAAAGGCGGTATTGAAAGTTTGTTAAAGAGGATGATACCCGAGGTTACAGAAGTTGTTGCTGAGGCAGAAGAATAATTTTATTCTTTTGAGGATATCGCCTCATCTTAATTTTCAGTTAGCAAAGACTCTATTATTTTTCTTCTTTTACCATTCCATTTTGCACATGGTAAAATTTTTTGTCCCCATTTTTAGGCAATAGTTTTTTCAGCCTTTCTTTGGAGGTATCCGTTATAAAAATCTGACCAAATTCTTCTTGGGTTAATAGCTCCATCAGTTGGGCGAGGCGTTCATCATCCAGTCTTTCGCAAACATCATCCAGTAAAAGAATTGGAGGAGTCCCTTTTCTGGCAAGCATAAAACTATATTGCCCTAATTTCAATGCAAACAAAAATGTTTTCTGTTGCCCCTGAGAGCCAAATTTCTTTAAAGCCTGCCCCTGAATCTTAAATTCTAAATCATCTTTATGTGTGCCTACATTGGTGCGTTGGGTAGCAAAATCCTGTTCAAAATTGCGTTGCAATAAATCCTCATAAGCAGCATCATTTAGTTGAGATTGATACTCAACTTCTGGGGTTTCTGTGCGGTTGCTTATTAAAGAATAATACTTTTGAAAATAGGGCAAAAACTCTTTTGCAAAAGCTACTCTTTGCTGATGGATTAGCTGCACTACAGGTTCCAACATCTCATTATAAACCTCCACTAATTTTTTGTTTTTGGTATTCTCCAATGCCATCTTTTTTAGTTGGGCATTGCGCTGCTGTAATAGTTTTTCATACTTAATAAGAGCAAGCATATAGTCCTTTTCTACAGCGCAAATGATGCTATCCATCCAGCGGCGGCGGTCTTCACTAATGCCGTAAACCAATTCCAAATCTCCCGGGGCAATCATCACCACAGGGTAGTTTCCATAATGGTCAATCAACCTTTCGTATGCCACATCATTGCGTTTAATCACCTTCCTGCGCCCTTGCATTTGCACTGCTCTTATCTCATCTTCTTTTCCATCTTTATTAAAAGAGCCAAGGATAGAAAAGTAGTTTTCACCATTGTGAATTAGCTGGCTATCTTGTGCATTAAACCAACTTTTACCACAGGCTAAATAGTATATAGCATCAAGGATATTGGTTTTGCCTGCCCCATTTTTTCCGGTAAAGCAATTGAATTTATTGACAAACTTTAAATCAAGCTTTTCGCTATTTTTAAAGTTCTCTGCTATTAACCAACTGAGGTGCATTTTTGAGGATTAGAATTTAACTGCAAAGAAACGCAAAAAGGTTCGCCACAGATTATTGATATTATTATTTGTGTTACAGGAATCAATGAACTTCGGTTCACAGATTAAAAAAGTGATTTCTAAATCTTTTTATCTGCCTACTGAAAGGTAAGTGATTTCACCTCATTTACCCCCAACCCCCTAAAGGGTTTGTTGACCTTTTCCCGCATTTTGGAAAGAAGATGGAAAATAGGATAAGGCGATTGATATTTCATCTTTGTCTATGGTGATTTTTTCTGTGATGGTCTCAATGATGCTTCGCTTTTCTTCAAAGGAAAGCGAAAGCCAGCGTTCATAGAGATCTTGAGCATCTCTAATTATTGTATCAGAAGAGAGGTATTGAATCTTTAAGAAGTCAACCTCTGATTGGAGCTCTGGTAGTTGTTCTTCTAACTGAGCCACCCTTTCTTCTATAGGTTTATAATTCAATTTGAAATTCTCTGGTGACATCTCACCACTAACTCTCATTTGCACATACACATTCATTTCTTTGCGCAGTTTAGATACTTCTGTGGTAACAACACCTAACAGTTGTTCTTTATCCTTCACCGTTTGGTCAGATTGCTCTAAATAGTTTGAAATATCAGAATCTGAAAGCAGATATGATTTGAGTTGTGAATGAAAGATTTCATCAATATCCTGAGCCGGAATTGTGTTCTTACATTTCTTGCAATTGTATTTTTCGTTCTGATGATATACATACATCTTTTGACCGCAAGAGCAGAAAAGATACCCTGAAAGCAGATGAACAGGGCGAGGACCCATTGGAGCTTTCTTTCTCATTTGTTCATTCAAAATACGATTGCATTCAAGCCAAAGATCTTCTGATACTATGGAAGGACAAGAAACTGTTATCCATTCTTCCTTTGGTTTAACAATCTTTTGCCTATTGTGACCTACATGCGCAGTATGATTAGTTATCCTTTCACCTTTGGCAGTGGTATCGGTTATCATTCTGTGAATAACGGTATCTGAGAAGTTAGAACCATTCCGAGTTCTGTATCCCAATTTATTAAGTTCAGTTGCTACTGCTTTCCTTCTTTTGTGCTTTAAGAATAGTTCATATATGAGTACACGCACAGGAGCTTCCTTTTCATCAATCACAAGTTGCTTTCCTTCCCACTTGTATCCATAGGTTGCAAAGCCACCAAGAGACTTACCCATCTTTGCTCTGATAGGTACAGAGGCTTGTATTCTGGAAGCTATTTCTTCACGTTCCCACTGAGCCATTGCCGCAATCATGGTGTAGAATAGTCTCCCTGCTGGGGAACTGGTATCTATAGCTTCTTGGAGAGAGATTAAATCTGCTTCACATTCTTTGAAATAGTCTGCAAATTCAAGCAGTTCTTTGGTATTTCTGGCAAGACGGGCAAGTTTAGAGAATATGAGTCCTGTGATAGCTCCACTCTTAATATCTGAGAGCATTCTTTTGGTTTCAGGATATGAAGCCACTGACTTACCTGAATGAGCTTCTAAATGATATACAGTGCATACATCCCATCCTTTAGCTTCTGCATATAGTCTTGCTCTTCTTTCATGATGTTCTGGGGATTCTCCTTTGGCTTGGTCTTCAGTGGAGACACGAATCCATATACCTACTGGTTTATTTTGTTCCATTCTTTAATAATTTACGAGGTTTGAGAAGTGTGATTTGGAGGAGCTAAGGTACGGAAAAGTGGTGGTTTAAAGTGTAAAATAGTTGTGTTTTTATAACATTTTTTTGAACTAACTTAAATTCGCCCATGAACTGTATTTTTGTAGTTGATTACTTCATTAAGTTTCAAAAAATTAATTTGAATACATAATCACTAAAACCATGAAACTAGATAGCCAAAATAAAATTACAAGTTCTGGACTAACTGAGTTTGAAGTAACAGGCTTAAGTACACCATTTAACTTTGCTGATGGTCATGCTTATCATGAAATGCCTAACTCGTTACAACCTGTTATGAATCGTATAAAAGTAATTTGGAAAGAATCCGTGTCAAAACGAGTTCCTGAGTTGGAGGAACGATTTAAAAAAGGTACTATCCCTCAAAGTGTGTAAGTAGAAAAAGTTATTCTAAATTTTTTTGAGCCCTTCATAGCTCAGAAAAAAATTTGGAAATAACTTTTTCGG
>JAPLCZ010000175.1 GCA_026391915.1 Bacteroidota bacterium
CAAACATTTGAGTCTTGAAAGGCTTCTTCCAAAGCTACCAAATCATTAAAGGGTGCAAGGAAATATCCAGTGGCAAAAGGCCCAAAACCATCCTTGGAAGATTTATCTGTAGAGAAAGAAATGATACCTGTTGTCCTGCCATGGAAATTATTTGTTGCCATCACAATCACGGCTTTGTTTTCTGCAATTCCCTTTTTTGTATAGCCCCATTTGCGGCTAAGTTTAATAGCAGTTTCCACAGCTTCTGCCCCGGAATTCATCATTAAAACTTTATCATACCCAAAAGTTTTGGAGAGAAATTCTTCACATAATCCTAACTCACTATTATAAAAAGCGCGTGAGGTAAGTGTGAGTTTACCCACTTGTTCTTTTACCAATTCTACCAATCGTGGGTGGCAGTGCCCGTGGTTTACGGCACTATAAGCTGAGAGGAAATCATAGTACATCTTGCCCTCAGGATTCCAGACAAACACACCTTCGCCCCTACTGATTACAACTGGCAGTGGTTTGTAATTGTGTGCACCATAGGCATCTTCAAGGTGCATGGCTTCTTCGGAAGAAAGATGATTCATAGGTTCTGAGTTAGTGTGATTAGGTTTGATAATATCAGTTGCAGATAGCATGGCGGTACAATTATTTTACTGCAAAGTACCATAAAATAAGGGAGACTTGGATAAAATGGTTAAAGTCTATTAATACTTCAACTCATAGAGAGTAGTTGTTAACTCAGCTATTTTGACTGAATCCTTATGGTAACTTGGGACGCTATTAAGCAGGGTAGTATAATTTATTAAAGCATATCTATTACTCGCAAGTTTATACTGCTTCACCAAAGTATCCTTGATAGACTTTGAAGATGCTAAAGAAAAATCAATCCCATATTTTGTCTGTTGTATGTTTACTTTGGTAAGTACAACTCCATTCGTATTTGTATTGCTGATTTTCAAATCTAAAAAGCCGACTCTACAAAGACGGTAGATGCAACTGTAAGGTTTGGCTGTAGTATCAAAATTTGGATAAAACCAATCCGCCCCAAATTGAATATAATCTTTTGGGCAATCAAACGATATTGCATAGGATTCTGTATTACTTTGTTCGTGAGAAACTAACCTGCAAATCCCATTATCATCACTCAAAGCGGTTGCCTCAGTTTCAGAGCCATGTCTCCCCGAATCAAAAAATCTAGTTAAATAGCCTTTAACTCCTTTAATTGGTTTTCCAGTATTATCTTCAATTACACGCCCCTGAAAAATAATTTCCTTTCCCTTCTTTTCACAACTAGAAAAAGCAAATAATACTAGTAAAACAAATGTAGGTTTTAGCGCTTTCATAAATACTTTTTTATTTACTCCCTCACCAACTTCTTCACCCCTCTTCCTTCCAAAGTTTTTACCTGCAACTGATAAATCCCTTTGGGTAAATTTTCTATATTTATAAGAGATTGGTTAGAGGATAAAACCTTTCTGCCTGCCATATCAAATATTAAAACAGAAATAATTTTTGAGGAAGAATTGATATTCAAGATTTCTTTAGAAGGGTTAGGATAAATATTTATTTGATTTACTGAAACAGTATTTTCAATACCTGAATAGGTTGCAATATCACTTACCATTCTTGGGTATAAATAATAACCCTCAAAGTATGGAGAGGTGATGTCTTGTTGGGCAGCAATACCTGTTATTGTCAACTTACCACTTGGTGCAATACTATGGAAAAGAGAATCCACTGTCTTCAAAATTCTGATATTAAAGGTGTCGTTACTGGCATTAGAAACCCGCACATTAAAATAGTTTCCAGTTGCTTTGGTGGAGTCCCATTCTTTGCTATCCACAAGGCTTAGCCCAGCTAAAGAAACAATATCACTTTCAGTAGATTCATCCAATTTTACAACAGCTTTTGAGGTTTGAATTTGCCCCTTGCCCAAAACGATAACAGTAGAATCCATGGTAAATCTTGTTAAGCCCTGTACTTGATTTACAATCCCCCTTACCTTAATACTATCACCAATTTTAGGAGTATAACCCAAGGATTTTGTTTGATGAAAACAGGTGATGGCACCAGTCATATCTTTTAATGCGAAAGAGATATTTGCAATGCCCATATCAGGGCTATGCACTACCCCAACAAGAAAGCATCTTACATTGGCAGAATCTGCAATGCCTGTGGTTGCATCTACTGATTTTATTTGATTGATGTTGTATAAATTTATTGACTTCACCACAACCTTTGACAAGGAGATGATGTCGGCAGCATTGCGTGGCATAATTTGATAATTAGAAGTATAAGGAGATGTATTATCCAACTGAATTCCTAACCCAATAATATTAAACTCACCTGTGGTTGGTATGTTGAGGTTGTAAAGGTCAACATCATTATCAATCCTTACTGCTATGGTATCTGTTTTATGATTTGCCCTGATGGCATTCAATGTAAATCCGCCTGTGCCTATGCCTTTTGTCCATTTACTGATGTCATAAAAAATTAAACTATCCAAAGCAATAAGTTGCGATTCTGTATTCTCAGCTAACTTTATTACCTTATTGGGTGAGGGCAAAGTATTGCCGCCACTAATTTTAACAATGGTATCTGGGTTCACTTCTATCAAGCCTCTGTTAGAGCTTATTTTGCCATGTACCATTACGCTATCACCGCGCTTTGGAGTGTAGCCAAAAGTTTTTTTACCGTGATAGATGTGCGTTGCCCCAGTAGTATCCTGTATAAAAAAAGAACCACCGTTAGTGTTAAAATCTTCTGACAATACAAGCCCACGAAGCTGGCACAAATCGCCATTGTGTTTTGGCAAACCAATGCTATCATTAGTTATTACATCCTTAATTTTATCCCATACCGTTGGGGGGATATAAGTTGTGGAAACAATATCATCTGTATCTCTTGGTAGGATGGTATAAAAATCAAGCAATGGGGCTTTAGTATCTGTTTGCAAACCAATGCCTGTAATATGAAATGCAAAACTTGGTGCAGGCTTCCCCCAAAGGTTGGTTTGCCTATCCACTTTTATGGTAAAACTATCAACTCCATTGCTGGCAATGGCATAGAAAACCCCCTTCTTATTATTACCTGTGGTATCCCATTGTTTTGGGTATTTTAAAGTGAGGTTGGCAATGCGCACCAAATCACTTTCTGTAGATTCATTTAATACAGTAACTGTTTTAGCAGCTTTTAATTTGTGCCCAGATGAAATCAATTTTATGCTGGTAGTTTTTGAGGTATCAATCCTGAGTTCGGTTACGCCAGAGGCTTGAATAATAGTACCAGTTACCATCAGGCTATCCCCTCTTTTTACTTTGTAGCCAAGGGTTTTGGTGGAGGTAACATAAATAGCCCCTGTGTTATCATAAATGGCAAATTGCACCCCTGCCGTACTGAGGTCTGGGGTACTCACTATCCCTTTTAGTTTGCAATAAGTTTTTAGAGAATCTGCCACACCTGTAGTAGCGTTATAGCCTTTTATTTGAGAGATTTTATACAGCGGTTGCCCAAAAGCAAAGGCGGAGACAGATACTAAAAAAAGTAAGGTAAATAATTTTTTCATTGCTAAAAATATTGAATGGCAAAGGTATGAGAAATTGAAATTATAAATAAAAAACCTGTGGCGAAGAAGTAATTCCCATTCATAAATTTTCCCATCATCTTCAAATAATTTTAGGGATATTCGCACCTTTAAAACCCAAATCAAAAAAATGCTGAACTGGATTACATGGACTGCGAGTCCTGATATACTACACATAGGCCCTGTAACCATCCGTTATTATGGGCTGTTTTTCGCGCTATCTTTTATGATTGCGTACCGCTACTTTCAGTTTGCTTTTAAAAAAGAGAGCATCCCCGATACGGAATTGGATAGGCTTGCCATCTATTGTGTGTTGGGTGTGGTAGTAGGTGCAAGGCTTGGGCATGTGTTTTTTTATGAGCCTCAGGATTACATAAAACATCCCTTGGATATTTTGAAAATATGGCAGGGAGGCTTGGCATCTCATGGTGCTGCTATTGGGTTGTTGATTGCCATGTGGTTTTATTCCAGAAGTAAAATTATCCCAAATTATATGTGGATTTTGGACAGGGTTGTTATCTCCCTTTTGCCGGGTGCTTTTTTAGTGCGCATGGGCAACCTGATGAACTCTGAAATCTATGGACATGAAACATCTTTACCATGGGGTTTCCGTTTTGTACAGGATATTTCTGCCCAACACAATATGCTAGGTAAACAGGTAGAGGGCTGCATCATTAGCAATGATATGATGTTTTGCCCACGACACCCTACCCAACTTTATGAAGGGCTTTGTTACCTTACTATGTTTTTCATTCTGTTTTTTTATTATAAAAAGCGTACTCTTAAACTTGCGCCAGGTAGGGTATTCGGGATGTTTTTAATTATGCTTTTCTCCATTCGCTTTTTGGTAGAATTTGTAAAAGAAGACCAAGTGGCATTTGAACAAAGTCTCCCTTTAAATATGGGGCAGATGCTAAGTATTCCTTTTATTCTTGCAGGAATTATAATCCTTGTGTGGAGTTATAGAAAAAAGCAGGGGAATGAAGCTACAGTGATTGAGGTTTAGATTTTCCCTTTGTGTACTTTGTGCTTCATCCTTTGTGAGCTTTGTGGAAGAAAAAATTTAACCACAGAGGGCATTAAGTAAAAACTCACAAAGAACACAAAGTTTATTTCACTTTTCATTCAACAAGTATCTTTGCGCCATGGCAAAACCAACTTTGGCTAAGGGGATGCGGGATTTTTCTCCACAGGAAATCCGCTATAGAGAATATATTTTTAGTACCATAAAATCCGCTTTTACTAAGTACGGATTTATGCCTATAGAGACGCCTGCCATTGAAAATATGGAAGTGCTCTCAGGCAAATATGGTGAGGAGGGGGATAAACTTCTTTTCAAAATTCTGAACTCAGGCAATTTTTTGGAGGGAGTAAATGAAGATTTATTATCTCAAAAAGATTACAAAAAACTAAGTCCTGCCATCACAGAAAAAGGTTTGCGGTATGACCTCACTGTGCCACTTGCAAGGTATGTGGTGATGAACAGGAATGATATTAATTTCCCTTTTAAGCGCTACCATATTGATAGAGTTTGGCGCGCTGACCGCCCACAGAGAGGGCGTTACCGTGAGTTTTACCAATGTGATGCTGATATTATTGGGAGCTATGCTTTGCTGTATGATGCCGAATGTATTGCACTTTTTGATGAAGTACTTTCAGCACTGAATATGTCTGCATTTACCATCAAAATTAACAACCGAAAAATACTGAGTGGGATGGCAGAGGAGTGGGGATTTACAGATAAATTTACCAGCTTTACCATTGCTCTGGATAAATGGGATAAGATTGGCGAGGAGGGTGTAGTGAGGGAGTTAGGGGAACGGGGATTTTCAGAAACCCAAATCCACAGAATGCAACAACTCTTTAGAATTAAGGGTACGCATGAAGAAAAATTAAAGACTTTGGATAGCTGGTTTCTGACTTCTGAAGTTGGTAAAAAAGGCGTGGCTGAATTGCGTGAAGTGCTTTCTTTTTTATCTGAAATAACATTGCATAAAGCAGAAACGGAATTGGATTTTACCCTTGCCCGCGGCTTGGATTATTACACCTCTACCATTTTTGAGGTGGTACTAAAAGAAGTGAAAATGGGAAGCATTGCAAGTGGTGGAAGGTATGATGAACTCACTGCTACTTTTGGTGTACCTGATATGCCGGGGGTAGGAATTTCTTTTGGTGCAGAAAGGATTTATGATGTCATGAAAGAACTCAATCTCTTTCCTGAAATGAGCCCATCTTCCGTTAAAGTTTTGCTGATAAATTTTGGAGGGAAGGAAGAGAAATCTAACTTCTATATGTTACATAAAATACGACAAAATAATATTGCCGCAGAGATGTACCCATCGGATGCTAAGATTGTAAAACAGATTACTTATGCAGAGAAAAAGGGCATTCCTTTTATACTAATCGCAGGTGAAAAAGAGTGGGAAACAGGACAGTTTCAATTAAAGAATTTAGCTACAAGAGAACAAGTAGAAGTAGGGTTGGAAGAACTCATCATCAAACTAACATAAATGGAAATCCACGAAATAAGTGCAGCACATCTTAGCATTGAAAATGTAAACCGGATTCTTGCATGCGACGCTAAAATAACTTTGAGTGAGGATGCCAAAAACCGCATCAATACTTGCCGTGCATTCCTTGATAAAAAGCTTAGTAGCACTGATGAATTATTGTACGGAATCAATACCGGCTTTGGCTCATTATGCAATATAAAAATTGACAACCATCAACTGGAACAACTGCAAACCAATTTGGTTTTATCCCATGCTTGTGGTGTAGGAGAACCCGTTCCGGAAGACATAGTAAAGCTCATGTTGCTGCTAAAAATTCAATCCCTTTCTTATGGTTTTTCTGGGATAAGATTAGTTGTGGTTGAGAGGTTGGTTGCGTTCTACAATCTCAGCCTTACTCCCCTAATTTTTCAGAAAGGTTCGCTTGGTGCTTCGGGGGATTTGGCTCCTTTGGCACACCTCAGTTTGCCGTTAATTGGTGAAGGACATTTTTATATTAATGGAAAAAAAAGAGAGTCATCAGAAGTTCTAAAAGAAAATAATATCACGCCACTAAATCTTGCTGCTAAAGAAGGTTTAGCATTGCTAAATGGCACCCAGTTTATGAGTGCCTACGGCGTTTATAATATCATCAAATCAAAACAACTTAGCCATGCAGCAGATGTTTGCACTGCCCTTTCTGCGGATGCTTTTGATTGCAAAAAAGAACCCTTCCTACCCTATATCCACGCCATACGCCCACACACAGGGCAGGTAGAAACGGCAAAGAATATCCTTGACCTTTTAGAGGGTAGTGAAATAGCATCCCAAACAAAAAACCAAACCCAAGACCCATATGCTTTCCGTTGTGTGCCGCAGGTGCATGGCGCCACAAAAGGAGCATTGGCGCATATAGAGGCGGTTTTTGAAACGGAAATAAATTCAGTTACAGATAACCCA
>JAPLCZ010000245.1 GCA_026391915.1 Bacteroidota bacterium
TTAAAATTCATTTTGGTTTTTATTGATTGATAAATCTTATTGGGCAAAGTTAAGGGAGAAACTGAATAGTGGAAATTGAATACTCCTCACCAATCTTTTTTAATTCTTCTATCACTTTTGGGTTGAGGGGGATTCCTTCTTTTTCGCGGATGAGTTGGGTGATATGTTCAGGCTCTCCAGGGTATAATATTTCTGTATTTTCATCCAGTCTCTTTAAGGCTTTCAACCCTTCAATCCATTTTTCCATTGAGGTAATAAAATCCTCTTTGGGGCGGAATGCATCAATCCGCATTGCGCCTATAAAATGACCTATCCCCTTACCCATTTCTGCCTTTTGTTTCTCCAAAAAAGAAACAAAAGGAGGTACCCACATCCCGAAATTAGCCCCTGACAAAACCCCTGAAAATACATCCACCAAACTGCCTAAGGCGTAGCCCTTATGGTATCCATGTTCTGCATCACTGCCAAGGGGCAGCAGCGTACCTCCTTCTTTTACCGCAAAGGCATTATTGGTTTGTTTGCCATCTTTGGTTAATGCCCAGCCTTCAGGTATTTCTAATCCTTTTCTTTGAGCAATTTCCAGCTTGCCATTGGCTGCGGCAGAGGTTGCCATATCCGCAATAAAATGTTTGTATTTGCCTGCGGGGATGGCATAGCAAATAGGGTTAGTACCAAGGTAGGACCGCCTAACCGTGCCACGCCGTGAGAATCAATACCTCTTATATCAGCTTTAATTAGCGTGTGCGCAGCAACATCAGCCACATTTGCAGCAAAGCCAGATTTTATAAAAACCTCTTTGGTAAACTCTAACAGAAAGTGGTGAGGGATAGCAGCCATAATATGGCTTCAAAGGTAGGGAGAACTGAGTTAGTTGCTGGTGGCTGGTTGTTGGTTGTTAGTTGCTGTAAACCTCCCCTCCAATGCCGTGGTTGGCGGATGGTATTAATTAAATTTGGATTGCGGATATAATTGAAGTTCTTCACCCTTCTCCAATTTATTAATTGCATCTGCAATCTTTAACCATAGTTCTTTTTTATAGGGGGTGAACTTAATTTCGGATTGCTCTATTTCCATGTCATTCATAATCTCATTAAGGATGATTCCTATTTCTTCATCACTTATAAGAGCTTCATTGTATGTTATCATATTTACACTGCCGTGGTTTGTGGCACACCAAAAACATATTTTTATTAACTTTTTATTACGATTGTTGTGCCACCAACCCGGGCGGGGGGGGTAGCGCACCACCATCTTCACTACCCCAATGCTATTGCCTTGCGCTGTTATTTTGATGAAGTAAAGCCCATTTGGCAATTGCCCTTTATTTAGGCTAAACTCATTGCCGCTTTGGTTGCGGAGCTCTATTAATTTTTGCCCTACCAAATTATAAATTCCAATCTCTGCGTTACGTAGCGCTGCATTGGTTCTTAAAATTGCATATTCATGCATTGGGTTTGGGGAGAGGGTAATTGAAATCTTATCTTGATTAACCTCTTTTATAGTTGTTATAACTGTATTCTGGCAGTTGGTTTTTGGTATAGCTGAGGTATCACAGTTTAAGTAATTGCTAAAGTCTATTAAGCCAAGTTTAGAATTATCATAGCCATCATATATTTTTTTAGAGATATTAGCTTTGGAGGTATCTCCCCAGCAGTTGCTATTAAAAGATATATTGGTTGGACTATTATTTACTACATCATAATATCTGTTTCCACATATTTTGTTATTAGAATCAATTCCATAAGAAACGCCGCTGGACATATACATTGTAATCCCTGTGTCATTTTGTGAGATTACATTATTTGAAATATGTGAAGTATGCCAATCTAAAACCACCATCATTCCTAATTGATTGTTCATGACAATACAATTCTTAATGATAACATTAGATCCCGGTGTCCAAACTCCAGTACTATTTTTACAAAATCTTGAATTAAAAATCCCGCCTTCGTCGAAATAGCAACCTACTACATTATTTACAAAACTTGAATTTGTTACTGAGCAGTACCCAAAGCTTCCTCCATAAATATTCTCTGAAAATAAACAATTATCTATTTTGTAATCCGATATATGAGCAAAGGTTTGCATTCCAAAATGATTATATCTTAGGTGTATATTTTTAATATTAACTTTGGCTTTATCGCTTAAAATAATTATTCCAGTATCAGCATATTGAACAATACAGTATTTTAAGAAAATCCCTGATACTTTATCACGTAATGATAATCCATTCCAACTGCTCTTTGTATTAATTGATGAAGTAAAAATTATTGAATCCTTCACCGTCCCAATAGAGATAAGAGTTCCTCTTACATCAAGCTTCGTCCCCTTATCAAACTTCACCACCACCCCTGGTTCTATGGTTAGTGTGTCGTTGGGGAATAGGGTTACGTCTCCCGTTACTTGGTAGGGGCTTTTGGCA
>JAPLCZ010000083.1:0-10040 GCA_026391915.1 Bacteroidota bacterium
GAGCCTTCACCTTCAATACTTTCTACCCATATTTCACCGCCATTTTTTTCAAGAAACCCTTTTACCAATAATAATCCAATTCCGGCCCCTTTATTTTTTTTCCTTGTTTCCGAAAGGGTTTTCATTTGTGGGGTAAAAAGTTTATCCATTATTTCTTTGGACATTCCAATTCCGGTGTCCTTAACCTGAACAATAATTTTGTCGTCTTTTCTTTTTGCTGAAACTGTTATAGTCCCTCCTTTTCCTGTATGTTTTATGGCATTGGAAACTATATTTTGAATGATGGAAATTAACATTTTACCATCTGCAAACACAGATGTATTTTCTTCAATTTCATGATGAAGATTGATTGCGTTTACCGAAGCTGTTTCGTTCAAAGTTTCAAAAACCTTATCAATGTATTCGGTCAGTTTTATTTGTGTTGGAGAAAATGCATCCGATGCATATTTTATTCTTGCCCATTCAACTAAATAATCCAACATATCTAGTTCATCTATTGATGATTTATAAAGTAAGTCAAGCATTTCCTGAACATCATCAGGCTTCATTTTATGGAAATTTTCTTTCAGATATTTTGCAGTGCCAATAATAGCAGACAAGGGGCTTCTTAAATCATGAGAAAGAATTGCCAGCACACTCTCTTTATGTGTATTCAAATCTTCCAAATCTCCAACATATTTTTTTATGGCATCTTCTGATTGTTTCCTTTCGGTTAAGTCTCTCAGTATTTTAACATAGCCCAACATCTCACCATCAATTCCAGTAAGGGGGAAAACCAAACCATAAGCATAAAACAGGCTTTTATCTTTTGTTATATGCCATCTATTATCCGTTGCTCTTCCTTCGTTTAAAGCAGTTTCAATTTCCTTTTTTGGAATACCACTTTTTATATCTTCCTCAGTAAATATGATATTGAAAGGCTCCCCAATAACCTCATCAGTTTGGTAACCAAAGATTGTTGTTGAACCAGAACTCCAACTGTTTATGTTGAAATCTTTATCTAATGTAAAAATGGAATAGTCTTGTAAGCTGTCAATTATTTGGCTATAAAACTCAGCAGTTGGTATGTATTTATTTTTAAGAATCTTTGGGTTGTTTTCTTGGGTTTCCATTGGATTTATTTTAGTTAATATTTTGAATTGTAATGTTATTATGGCTGCCCTAAAAATGGCAATAAAATGCTATACTTTTACATACCGTACAAAGGTAATTGTAATTAGAACTGTTTAATTACATAACCCCTGTTTGTTTTCACATCAAAACAAATCTCTCAGGCTGTAATATCATGGATGCTTATAGCTAAAAGGACAGTATTAATTAAAGCCAGACTTGCCAGATATTCATATGTGAATTATACAACTCTTTTCAATAGTTATGTAAAGCCAACTTTTATGTGCGGGCTAACCTTTGTACCGCAATGGAAATTCATCCGCTGCATAAATAAAAAAAATAAAATGACAAACGTGGCAACGCCCATCAAAGTAGAAGAACTTAAAACTCCTTCTGCTGAAAATCTCAAGGGAATTGAGAATCACAAAACTGCTGCTAAACATCATGAGGAAGCTGCAAAGCATCATCTTGACGCAGCAAAACATCATGAAGCAGGAAACCATGAAAAAGCTAGCGAAAGCACTATTAAAGCTTATGGACACCATGCTCTTGCAAGTGAACATCAAAAAGAAGATGTAAAACATCACGCATTAAACAAATCAATAAACACAATTTAAATTAAACAAAAAATGAAAAAACAATTACTGATTTTACTGACGGCGGCAGCGCTGTTATTTTTTCCGAAAGTAAATTTCGGACAGACAGCTCCAAACTTGGGAAAGGCTTCTACCTTTTCTTTGTTTACTGCTGTTGGAGCTTTTACTTGTTCTAGTTCTTCCACAATTTGGGGAGATATTGGAACTAATAAAGGTGCATTTACCGGCTCTCCAGCTTTGGTTGGTAATAAGCACGTGGTAGATGCTACATCAAGCCAAGCGGCTAAAGATGTGGACTCTGCCTATACTTATTTAGTAGGGCTAACCTGTGATAGCGTGTTAACTACATTAGGTAGCGGACAAACTCTTACACCACATGTGTTTTGTTTGGGTGCAGCAACAACCTTAAATGGGAATTTAACTTTGGATGCACAAGGCAACCCAAATGCAATATTTATTATCAAGATAGATGGTGCATTATCTACTGGCAAATTTTCAAATATTATTTTGAAAAATTCTGCATCTTTATGTAATGTATATTGGCAAGTAAACGGAGCAGTTAGTTTAGGTGATAGCTCTATATTTAAAGGTACTATTGTAGCCAACGGTGCTATTGATTTATTGGCAGATGCGCAATTACTTGGCAGAGGTTTATCTAAAGCGGGTGCTATATCATTAAGTTCAAATATGGTTGCTATTGGTATGAAACCTATCACTACTATTACAGCAGGTAGTGCAACAACTATTTGTTCTGGCAGTTCAGTAACATTAACTGCTACTGTAACAAATGGCGTTAGTCCATTTACTTATTCATGGAATCCTGGAGGAAGTACAGCTTCTTCTATAACAGTTTCCACAACTACAACTACATCATATATTGCTACTACAACAGCAGTAAATGGTTGTGCCCCTTCTAAGGATACTATGATCATTACAGTTAGTCCTAAAACAACTATCACAACTGCACCTACAAACCAAACAGTTTGTTCTGGAAATTCAGTTAGTTTTTCTGTAACGGCAAGTGGTTCTTCTTTAACTTATCAGTGGAGAAAAGGTTCTACTAATATCAGTGGTGCTACTGCTTCTACTTTTACTATTAACCCAGCAACTTCAACCAATGCTGCAAGTAACTATAATGTTATTGTAAGTGGAACTTGTTCAAGCGATACTTCAAGCAATGTTTCATTAACTGTTAATCCTAAAACAACAATCACTACATCACCAAGCAGCCAATCAGTTTGTTCTGGTAATTCAGTTAGTTTTTCAGTAACGGCTACTGGTACTGCTCTTACATACCAATGGAGAAAAGGTTCAGTAAATTTAGTGAACGGAGCTAATATCTCTGGTGCTACTTCTGATACTCTAATCTTAAAATCTGTAAGTGCATCTGATGCTGCTACAAACTACAATGTTGTTGTATCTGGTACTTGTTCTCCAGCAGCAACCTCTTTCAACATAATTTTAAATGTTAACACTGCTCCACATATCACAGGTGGCCCATATGATATGAATGCTTGTGATAGCAGCATTGCAAGTTTCTGGGTAACTGCAACTGGAACTGGTTTAACTTACCAATGGAGAAAAGGAAATGTAAACATTGCGGATGGTGGTAATATCTCCGGTGCTAAAACATCTATCATTACTTTTAATCCGGTAACAAATGCTGATACCGGCACTAAATATAATGTGGTGGTAAGAGGTTCATGTTCACCTAATGATACTTCACATTTTGTATCAATAGGTGTGTGCAGAGAAACTGCAATTGACAATAATAATAGCAATGCTGTTAAAGCTGTTAAGATTTTCCCTAACCCTTTCACCACTTCAATCAACTTCATCTTAACAGATGCAGCGCAAAACAATTGCACATTGAGGATATACAATGTATTGGGTTCAGAGGTAATGAGCACAACTGTTACTAAAAATTTATCAACTATAGAAACATCTAACCTGCCTGCAGGAGTTTATATCTATAAGATAATAAGTAATAACAAAACTTTACAAATAGGCCGATTGGTTTCTCAAAAATAACTAATCTAACTTTAAAGAAGTCCCCCATTCCATATTTTGGGGTGGGGGCTTTTTTATTTTAAAAAATTATTAATAAAAAGCAATGATGAAAAAATTAACTACTGCCGCTGGCAGACCTTATACAGAATTTGAAAATTCTATGACCGCGGGTAACAGAGGTCCTATACTATTGCAAGATTATTTTCTGCATGAAGATTTAGCGCACTTCAACCGTGAACGCATCCCCGAAAGAGTAGTACATGCAAAGGGCACAGGTGCATTTGGTATTTTTACAGTAACACATGATATCACCCAATTTACCAAAGCAAAAATATTTTCAGAGGTAGGTAAGCAAACAAAAATGTTTGCCCGTTTCTCACAAGTTGGTGGAGAAAAAGGAAGCGCAGATACTGAAAGAGACCCACGTGGTTTTGCACTTAAATTTTATACAGAAGATGGCAATTGGGATTTGGTTGGCAATAATACTCCGGTGTTTTTTATCAAAGACCCCAAAAAGTTTTCGCACTTTATACATACACAAAAGCGCGACCCAAAAACAAATTGTAAAAGCCCCACTATGATGTGGGATTTCTGGAGTTTGAACCCTGAGAGTTTGCATCAGGTAATGATATTAATGAGTGACAGAGGTACTCCATTCTCTCACCGAAATATGCATGGATTTGGGAGCCATACTTTTTCTTTTTTCAATAAAAGCAATGAAAAGGTTTGGGTGAAATTTCATTTTAGAACATTGCAAGGGATAAAGAATTTTACCAATGAGGAAGCTGCTGAAATGAGAGGCACAGACCCTGACCATTCTCAAAGAGATTTAGTAGAAGCTATAGAAAAAAAAGATTTCCCAAAATGGGTTATGCAAATACAGGTAATGACACAGGAACAGGCAAAAGAATTTAAATTCAATCCTTTTGACCTTACTAAAGTTTGGCCCCATAAAGATTTTCCGTTGCATGATGTGGGAACTATGGAAATGAATGAAATACCCGAAAACTATTTTAGAGATGTAGAGCAATCCGCATTTGCACCCGCAAATGTTGTGGATGGAATTGGTTACTCCCCAGATAAAATGTTGCAGGGGCGTTTGCTTTCTTACCCTGATGCACATCGCTATAGATTAGGGGTAAACTATGAAGATATCCCCGTAAATAAATGCCCTTATATGGTTTCAAATTATCAGCGGGACGGCCTCATGCAGATGGGAGATAATGGTGGTGCTTCCCCAAACTATCGCCCTAATAGTTTTGATGATATTGTAGTGGATGAAAGTTATAAAGAACCTCCTATGCCATTAGAAGTTGATACGGCAGATTGGTTTGACCGCAACAAATACGACAATGACCATTACACCCAACCCGGAGATTTATACACCAAAGCCATGAATGATATGGATAGGAAAAATCTCGTACACAATATTGTAAATTCTATGAGTGGCATTACCGGAGAAAAGAAAGATGAAATTATTAACAGGCAGCTTTGTCATTTCTTTAGAGCCAACATCCAATTAGGGATAGCTGTTGCAAAAGAATTAGAAATTACCATTGATGAAAAAGTAATGGCACATGCTCAATAAATATTAATACCGATGATAGAAAAACTCCTCCCCAATACACACCATGCTGAAGAAACAATAGGCAGAACGGTTGTAAAAACTATAAGCTTCAGATTGGCAATTTTAGTATTAGATTTTATTGCCATCTATCTATTTACAGGGCAGATAAAAGCAGCCGTAGGATTTATGATAGTAAGTAACATCTATGCAACGCTGGGTTACTTTTTCCATGAGAGAATTTGGGAAAGAATAAAGTGGGGCAAAATAATTTACAAACATGTGAAACCCTAAAATATAAGTAACAAAACAAACAAATTAAACAAATAATAAAATGCAAAAAACAATTGGAATCATCCTTATTGCGCTAGGACTATTAATGATAGCCTATACAGGATTTAATTATGTAACCACAGAAAAAGTGGTGGACTTAGGACCCATAAAAATAAATCAAGAAAAAAAACACCCTGTGCAATGGTCGCCAATAGTTGGTGTGGTACTTTTGCTTGGTGGTGTTGTAATGGTAGCAAGTAATAAGAAGGGGTTAGTGTAATAAGAGTTTGGTAATAGTGTTGTTGTAGTTGTGTGTTTTGACCTCACCCCAACCCCCCTCCAAAGGAGAGGGGCAAGAGACTACTAAGTGACTTCATCTGTAAATTCGCAGACAGTAAAGTCCTTCTCCTTTGGAGAAGGATTTAGGATGAGGTTAATAATTAATACCAATAACAGCAACTGAATATGAAAAAATTATTGAAACATACATCTTCATTAACTGCCTTAAAATAAAAAAAATGGAATTCATAGATTATTATAAAATTTTAGAACTTAGGTGCTGTCATGGTGTCCCGATAGCTATCGGGATGTCGAACCACGCTATTCCGTCCTTCTACAACCTATTCTACCACTATTTTACTAAAAGAACTTAGTAAAGAAATACCATTAATAAACTTAACAAAATAAACACCCTTAGGCTGCATACTCAAATCTATTAAAGTTCTGTTTTCGTCTTTAATACTTTTTAACAAAACCCTTTGCCCAAATACATTTATTATTTCTAATGTACCAGTTATTTCTTGAATGCTACTCAAATTAAATATGCCACACGAAGGATTAGGAAATATGTTAAGGTTTGTTTGAGAAGTTGTATTTAAAAAAGAAGTTGTAACAATTGAAGTGTCATTTAGCTTTACAACCCAACCATTACCCTTAGTTGTATTGCCAATTAAGTCTCCGTTTGTAGATTTTGCAGTGCCAGAAAAGAGTAAACCTCCATCCCATGCATCTGTAATGCTATTACTGTAATCTAAATCAGAACCACCATAACACTGCCTCCATTGTAGTGCTGTATCATCTTTAAATTTCATAATCCATGCATCTATATTTCCATGAAATTTTGAATTTTGTAGACTTCCGTTTTTTGAGTCTGTATATGCAGAAAGAAAGTAGCCACCATTAGTGAAAGGACTTATATCCGTTATCCAATCTTCATCACCACTACCACCTAAACATTTTTCCCAATAGATATTAGTGTCTTTTTCAAGTATTAAAACCCACGCATCTAAATCGCCACCATGAAATTTGCTTTTAACATCACCTCCAGTGTACCCGTCTGTATTACCACCTATTATGATTTTTTTATCTTTAGTTATTATATGTCCTGAACAATAATCATTTCCAGTACCTCCAAAAGTTTTTCCCCATTTTAATTTGCCTTTATTATCAAACTTGGTTACCCAAATATCTCGTGAATTATCATGCGTACCTCTTACAGAACCATCTTGTGAATTAGCTTCTCCAATAACCAAATAACCTCCATCATCTGCCTGAGAGATTGATTTACCATAATCAACCCCTGATCCACCATAGGAATTCATAAATTGCTTTTTACCATTACCGTCAATGCTTAGAATAAATAAATTCACATCAGAACCAGTTACTACGTTTATGTCCCCATCAGTAGAACCCGTATACCCTACAATTATATAGTTACCATTAGAGGATTGTATCATACCATAAGGTACATCTTTACTAGCTCCACCATAGGTTTTTTGCCAAATTAACTTACCCGCTTTGTTTACTTTTACTATCCAAATATCCCCGTTACCTTTATTTGAAGTAACATCACCGTCATTTGATTCTGTATAAACTGCAAATAAAAACCCACTATCCTGTGTAACTAAAATGCAATGAGACGGAAAACCCAGAAAAGCAACATCACCGTTTGTACCTCCAAAAGTTTTACTCCAAATTTTATTTCCTTTTTTATCAAGTTTCAAAACCCAAATATCTGAATTACCATGATTCTTAATACTGTCATCCACATTAGAAGTTGCTTCACCTAAACAAATATATCCGCTATCATAAGGAGTTTTAATAATTTTATAAAACCTATCTGTTTGCGCACTGCCTATATTTTTTTGCCAAACAATATTCTGCGAATACAATGAAACTGAAAATAATAAAAATAGAATACTCGTTATTTTCATAAACATAATTAATGTCTCGCGTTATAAGCACCAGTATAAGAAAATATCTGATAACCTACGAAGAAAATGTGGTCTTGTATTTCAGTACTTACATTGCCGAGGATTATTTCATTATAATATTGTTGAAGAAAATAATCATATCCCAAATGAAATGGGGTAGTCCTAAAATAGTTATAAAGCGGTGCCGTGGTAAAAGGTATAAGAGGTGTGTAAACATCATCTGGTGGAATGAGTGGATGATTATTTGGCATATTATAATCTATATTACAATATAATAAAACAACCACTGGTACTCTAACAATGTTAGTTGGAGTGCTCAATCGCTTTGCCCTATCTGCAATCAGAGCTAATTGATTAAAAGTATTATAATAACTATAGTCAGGTAAGGCACTTGAGGAAGCATTTGCCAAAATAATTCTATCAGAATTATCCACAATAAAGTCCATTTGAGATTGGGCAGGAGTTACTGTGATAGGTTTAGAATTTGGTCTCGCAACATAAGTCTCCACCTCCAAATCGTTAGGGTTTTTAGTTCTTTTAAGACTTGGTGGAAAGCCTTGAACAAATGGAAATGGTTTTTTAATAAAACCCCTAATATCTGACATTTGGTCATGCCAAGATTTTGCAGTAAAATAAATATTAGAAGCTGATGCATCGGATTGATTCCAAGGTCTTGACTTATCAAAACCAACGCTTGGATTTGCACAAGTACCATCAAATCTCCACCAATCTTGCTCTAATTGAACAGATGTAAATCTTTCAGGTGGAATTAATGCATCAATTTCATTAAAGTATGACACAGTTGAACCTCCTTTTGAAGTATTTTTAACTCTTTTAGGATTAAGAGTTTTAAGGATTGGATACTTTAAAGTTGCAGCAGCATTATATGGGTCAATAGCAGCCATAATAGTTTCTGGCACAAAAAATAATTCATTACTTTCAACAGAGGTGATTACGCCTACTCCTCTGTTATAAGCATCCTTATTGAAAGCAGCAATTTCCCTTCTAATATTATAACCTAATTTTGCTACATTAGTACTAGCCTCATCAAGCATTCCTCCAGTATAAAGGCTTAATGCATTAAAGTAATTTAGAACCTTTGTTGAATTAAGCCAATTAAGAAATGTTGGTTGAACTACATTGAGAACATGCTTTTTGACATTACTAAGACTTAATGAATACTTTGTAGTATAAAAGTTGGATGAATAAGGACACTCAGCGTCACTAAAATGATTAAAAGCATATTGTGGTATCATCCATCTAAAATTATCCACATAAAGACCTCTAAAGTCATTAGTTGGTTGAATGAAATTTCCACTTCTGTTTGGCGCACCAATTGGGAGTTGGGTAGGCAATGGAGGTAGAAAGGGAGTAACAGGTAATTTATGTACAGGGTTCAATTTTGAACCTGGTGTGTACCTAATTGGAGCAGGAGGTGGGGTAGGCACTAAACTTGAAAAAGGAAATGTAGGCATTTATTTTTTTAATTTAACACAACAACCCTACTCTTAAAAATAAAAGTAGGGTTGTCATTTTTTGTTAAAATTATTTATTTTGTATGCGTGGAATCCATTTAAAGTTTACCACTCCTCCATTTACCCCTGCACTTGCTATTACCATTGCAGCTATTAAATTCCCAGTAGGTGCATTAGGATAAATTGCTTTAGAATTAATATATCCCAATAGTGCACCTTCCATTGCAGATGCAACCCAATAAGCTACATTTTCCCAATTGATGAAATTCGTTGGAGGTGGACTCAAAGGAGGTGCAGGGAAAGACCCACCAGGTGCTAATGATAACGGTTGCCAAAATGTATAAGCAGCAGCTCCTACCATTGTTGCTAATAACAGAGGACACTGCTCCTCAGAAGAAAGCCCTGACTTCGAAATATTATCTTCTGTGTCCGAAATTAAATCAGGTATTGATTCAATAGGAATATTTTTTATGCCATTAAGTAAGTAATCTACAAAATCACTTTGAACTCCAGAAAAAGCATTAATACTTTTTAAATCACTATTTACAAATCCATTTTGACTATTCGCAATAATATCTTTAAGCCCAGGTGCTGAAAGTGCGAGGACATCACTTGTCGTTGTTCCAACTGCAATATAACTTCCAGCTGTTGCAGTCTCAAGATTGTTATTCATTGTTAGAACATTTGCCGGAGCACCACCACAAGCGTTAATTCCAGTTTGCCATAATGTTGAATATCCTGCATAAGGATTAATAGTAGTTTGAATCATTTTTTTGTTTTTTAAAATGGGTTATTTTTT
>JAPLCZ010000083.1:10048-12760 GCA_026391915.1 Bacteroidota bacterium
TTTTAAAATTAAAAAGCGAAGTTATAAGAAACTTTTTCATATAACAAAAACAAATTTCAAAATATTTTTAATACATCATAAAATCTCATTATTTTTGAAGCCAATAATTAACCACTTCAAATTCTCAATTCTTAAAATTTAATCATCATGCCCAACGAAACCGGACACGCCAAAAACGTAGCAAACTTCACAGACCTAACCACCACCGTAGCCTCCTTAGGAGCCACCTATAACCCCTCAAACATCAATATCCAATCCCCTGCACTGCTACTCAAAAAAGACCAATGCCAAGCAGCACTTTTAACTTATAACACCCAATATGCACCCTACAAAAATGCAGTTGCAGATATGAAAAACGCCATTAGCCCACTCTCAAAACTAATGACCAAAGTACAAGCAGCCGCCAAAGCATCAGGCCTCCCAACCGAAAATTTAGACAATATAAAAAGCCTCATTCGCAAAATAAAAGGAACAAGAGCTTCGGTTTTGGCAACCCCTGCCACACCACCCTCCACACCCCCAACCGATGTTACACCCCCAACATCATCATCCCAAATGAGCTACGATAACCGCATCCAAAACCTCCAACTACTTAACCAATTACTATCAACTTTACCCCAATATAATCCCAATGAAGATGATATTAAACTACCAACCCTAACCACTTACGCCCTAAATCTAAACACAAAAAATCAACTTCTAAACGCCACCCTTGCCCCCCTAAACGCAGCCCGTGCCAACCGAGACGAGGTACTTTACAAAGAAAAAACAGGCGCATTAACTTTAGCAGACCTAGTAAAAACATACATCAAATCAGTTTACGGAGCATCAAGCACCCAATACAAACAAATCAACCGACTCAAATTCACAAAAGTCGCTTCCTAAAAGTATTAATTGTTACTGTAACATTAGAATAGGCTAATTATAAATTAGGACAGCCTACTTTAAAGTTAAAACACCAACCTGCAATTTTAGAATAGCCACCTGCAATTTTAATATTCGTTTATGCAAAACAAATATTGATAACTGCAACATTATAATTGACAACTGTAACTTTGATAATTTAACCTGTAAATTCAATATTTTAACCTGCAACTTTAGAACAGATACCCGCAACATCCAAACACATTACTTTCGCTTTTTAGCAGACAACACAACAACAAACACAGCCAAATCCATTTTTAAAAGTTGATATTTAATAATTGATAAGAATAGCCTGCCCACAAAAAAATACCATCTTGAAAACCGCTAAAGCCACTTAATGTAAGTGTTCATGATGTAAAAGACGAAAAAATTATTTCAACTCATAAGTTTGAAAATAACCTTACTCTTCCAACTACTCTGAAAATTACCGATAATCCATTGTTTGATGAATATGCTACAGCACTTTGCCGTTTCGCTACTATACTTTCAAAAGCAGATAATGTTGTAACGAAATATGAAGAAGAAACTTTAAAGGCAATATTTCAAATTACTCATTACCCTTTGCCTGAAGAAAAAAATAATGCATTAAATATTTCTAATGTGGACAAAAACGAAACACTTGATGAAGTTCTATCTGAATTGGATTCATTGACTGGACTTGAAGCAGTAAAGCAGGAAGTTAAATCACTTATCAATTACATTAAAGTTCAAAAGGAACGAGAGAAAGTTGGTTTAAAAAGTTCTCAGGTTTCATACCACTGTGTTTTCACAGGTTCACCCGGAACAGGAAAAACAACAATTGCAAGAATCGTTGCAAAAATTTATTTGCACTTGGGAGTATTATCAAAAGGACATTTAGTTGAAACAGACCGTTCAGGTTTAATTGCAGAGTATGTTGGACAAACAGCAATGAAAGTAAATAGAACCGTTGACTCAGCACTCAATGGAGTTTTATTTATTGATGAAGCATATTCATTAGTAAGCGAATTACAAGGTGATTATGGAAAGGAAGCGATTGCAACTTTAATTAAACGCATTGAAGATGACAGAGACAAATTAGTTGTGATTTTAGCAGGTTACACAGACGAGATGAAAACTTTCATTGATACAAACCCTGGGTTCAAATCAAGATTCAATCGCTACATTGTATTTGCAGATTACACACCGCCAGAAATGGAAGAGATATATAAACAGTCATGCAAAAAACTGGATTACAAACTAACTGTTGAAGCCGAACAGAGATTGGTTGCAGTATTGGGAACGGCATACAACAACAGAGACAAATCTTTTGGCAACGGAAGATTTGTTCGCAATACATTTGAGAAAACTTTAGAAAAGCAAGCAAATAGAATTGCAGGAACATCGGAAATAACAAAAGAAATACTTACAACAATAATCGCAGATGATATTCCAAACGCATAACGACACTGCAAGTAACGCCAACGCATTTGCAAGCACATTTTATTTTTTCGCTGACACACAAGGCAACGCTAAAAAAATAAAAAGAGCTTGCAAGCCAACTCACCCGACAGTGCAAGGGTTCGTGCGGACTTCAAACAGCGGAGCAATGAATGTAGAGCGCTTCGGACAACCAGTGTCGGAACTTCAAACAGTTGTGCTTCGGACGAACAGCAAGGCAGCGCATAACATAAGATTAAAAGAAATTTTAAAAAGAAGGGCTTTGTTCGGTAATCAAACAGTGGTGCTTCTAACAAACAGTTGTGGTAATACGAACAGTGGTGCATCTAATCCCTTCTTTTTAAAACTTCTTTAATCCCTTCTTCGTTA
>JAPLCZ010000055.1 GCA_026391915.1 Bacteroidota bacterium
GCTTAAAATTGGCATCACCGGCGGGATAGGAAGTGGAAAAACCACCGTAGCAAAAATCTTTTCTTTGCTGGGTGTCCCTATCTATAATGCTGATAATAGGTCAAAGTTTTTATTGCAAAATAATGCAGTAGTAGTAGCCAAAGTAAAAGCAATTTTTGGAGAAGATGCCTATCAAAAAGACTGCACTCCTAACCGCCCATACTTAGCCAGCCAAGTATTCAACAATAAAGAAAAACTAAAAAACCTTGAAGCAATTCTGCACCCCGCAGTACAATTGGATTTCTATAATTGGGTGAATAAGATTGATCCATCAACCCCATTTATTTTAAAAGAAGCTGCCCTGCTTTTTGAGGCAAATGCCTATAAAGATTTGGATAAAATCATCCTCATTATTGCACCCTTGGAAAAGCGAATCAGCAGGATAATGAAGAGGGATAATGTTAGCCGTGAGGAAGTAATGGCAAGGATAAATAACCAATGGACTGATGAAGAAAAAGCAAAGCTTTCCCATTTTATCATCCATGATGATGAGAAGGATTTACTGACAAAAAAAGTGTTACAATTGCATCGGGAAATTACGAAACTAAGCCATGAATAAGTTTAAGTTTATCATTGGGTTTTTAGTACTTCCATGGGTTGCCAAAAGCCAGATTGTTAACATTGATAAATCGGATACCGCTGACTATACCAATGAGTTAAAAGACTCTTTTAGTTTTAATACAGGGCTGGAGATTGACAAACAAAAAACCACCCTTGTGGATGCTACCAATACCGCAGAAATGAGTCTGCAGAAATACAAAGAATTATTTCTTGCGGCAGCCAGCTATCGCTTTACTTATAACGGCCCGGAGGACATCCTCAATGCAGGTTTTATACATTTACGGTATAGGCATAATTACAAAAATACATGGCAGCCGGAGGCTTTTACCCAATACCAATGGGATAACAAACGCGGCCTTATGCATCGTGCTTTGGGTGGGGCAAACATCCGCTATAATTTTTGGAAGGGAGACCACTTTGATTTCAATGCCGGCATTGGCGCTTTTTATGAAGACGAAAAATGGAATTTCACCGCCGTAGAAACCGCCAAACTACCTCTTGACCAAACCCCTGTTGAGAGGCAATACATCAAACTAAATTCTTATATACGCTTTGATTGGAAGCCGGATACCCGCAATGATATCACCTTTAATATCTTTATGCAAACCCGCCCCAATATCTTTAAACCCCGCATTGCGCCCCACATACAATGGGATATTAGCGCAGGCAAACATATAGGTTTTTCTATCAGCTTTAGCGGACTTTATGACACCGCCCCAGTAGTGCCCATCAGCAATTTTTACTATACTTTTTCTAATAGCATCAGGTTGAAGTTTTAGAAGTGGTTATTATTTAAAGCCCTCCCACCAAGCCTCGGTTCGTGTGTTCTCTAAACGAAATAATGGATGAAATAATTAATGGTTCGCGGGGATACCAATCATGGCTGAAGAAATCTTTTATCAATATCTGCTTACCAGATATTGATAAAAGACATCCGTAATATGCAGTTTGTTATAGGATATTTATTAAAGGTCTCTTTAAGTCATAAAATTTTATATGAACCCGTTTCAAGTCGTCCTTTCTTGACATCTTATTATCAGGATTGACTTAAAGAGTCCTTTTATCAATCTGTTTTTAAAATATGGAGGTTAAATAAATCTTTGGTGGATATGTGTTAAGAGGATATTAAAAGTCACAAAATGCCAGTTAGAGCTCATGAGTCTAAAACTCGCGAGGGCTAACTTCAAATTTCAAACTCCCCCCAACATTAAACTCTAAACTATTCTACCTTGTAAACTGCCGCGTTTCCACCACATTGCTTTTGTGCAGGGCGCGGTCATAGATGTAAATGCGGAACATACATTGGTTGCTTTTTATAAAGGGAATATCCACGCTAATGGGCACCGTAATATCACCACGGATAGCCTTCTTTTTTTTGCTATCATTAAGCACTGGCATTCTATACGCAAACTGTATAGTATCAATGTTAGAGGGCACGGGTTTTACACGGTGGTAGGTACCACCATAAAACTCAAAATAATCAATAATAATGTTGTTATAATAGCCGCCATTGAGGCTAAAGCTGCCGTTGGTATCCGCCTGTGAGAGGCCTATATCGCCATCGCCATCAGTATATTTCAGGTAAAAGAAAAAGGAATCACTGCCCGGCACATCGGGTATGCGCACCTGCCTTGCATTGGTTAATTCTATGGCAGGTACCTCACTGTAAGTTGGGGATTTGGTGCAACCCCAAAGCAGTAAGCTAATGCCGGATAAAAAAAGGGATATTTGCAGGAAAGTTCGCAAGCCATTTTGGATTTAAAAGAAAAGATATTCAATGTATCAGCAGAGGGTTTTGATGCCCTTGCTCTGGAGGTTTTCCGGTGGCAGGCACTGGAAAATTCTGTTTACAGTCAATACCTTTCTCACCTCAAAATTAAGTCGGATGAAATTAATTCCATCTATCAAATTCCTTTTATGCCCATTGAGGTTTTTAAAACCCATGCTGTGTTTAGCGGAATTCCCTCTTATCAGCTTTCTTTTGAGAGCAGTGGCACCACAGGGGCTATCCCCTCAAAGCATTTTATTAAGGATGTAAGTTGGTATCATGAGAGTTTAGAGAGGACTTTTAAAACGCATTTTGGCGCACCCGATGATTTTGTTTTTATGGCTTTGCTGCCCTCTTATCTGGAGAGAGGGAAATCCTCCTTGGTGTATATGGTTGATAGGCTTATGGAGCTGAATGGGCAAGTCCAAAAGCATTTTTACCTGAATAATTTTGAGGAGTTGATGCAGCAAATACGGCATACACAAGCCACCTCACCCAAAAAGATTTTCCTGATTGGGGTTACCTATGCCCTGCTTGATTTGGCAGATATTTTTAAAGAGAATTTATCAGATATTATTGTGATGGAAACCGGTGGCATGAAAGGCAGAAAAAAAGAAATGACAAGGGAAGAAGTTCATGCGCACCTCAAAGAAAGCTGGCAAACTTTTCCCATTTACTCAGAATATGGGATGACGGAACTCCTCAGCCAAGCCTACACAAAAGCGGATGGGAAGTTCTATCCCCCACCCTATATGAAAATTTTAATCAGAGATATTTACGACCCCTTTTCCTATATGCCCCCTACCCAAACCGGAGCTATTAATGTGATTGATTTAGCCAATTATCATTCATGCGCTTTTATTGCCACGCAAGATGCAGGACGCTTATACCCCAATGGCAGTTTTGATGTGCTGGGGAGGATGGATAACTCGGAAGTGAGGGGCTGTAATTTACTATATATATGAACTACCCCGCCGCCTTTCTAAAACGCCTCAACACCAAATTAGGTGATGAAGCCAACACCCTTTTGGATGCTTTGCAAAACACTGCACCTGTGGTTTCCATCCGCACCCACCCTACTAAAGGCAAAGATATTTTTAAGGAGGAAGAACAAATCCCTTGGTGCGAGTTTGGGCATTATTTGCCACAAAGACCCCAATATGTTTTTGACCCGCTTTACCATGCAGGGGCGTATTATTCTCAGGAGGCATCCTCTATGATTTTCCCTAATGCTATTGATTTTTCAAAGCCATTAAAGGTGCTGGATATGTGCGCTGCACCGGGTGGTAAATCCTCTCTCATTCAATCTTTCTTAAAGCCCGGGAGCCTTTTGGTGAGCAATGAAATTGTGGGCAAACGTGCCTCTATTCTTTATGAGAATTTGGTGAAATGGGGAACGCCCAATTGCATTATCACCAACAACCGCCCTAAAGATTTTTTACCACTAAAAGGTTATTTTGATGTGGTGGTGGTGGATGCGCCATGTTCTGGCGGGGGTATGTTCCGCAAAGACCCTGATGTGGTGCAAACATGGAATGAGGGCATGGTGGCAGGATGCACTTTTTTGCAAAAAGAAATACTGGAAACCGCAGTGCAATTGGTGAAAGATGGTGGACTTTTAATCTACTCCACCTGCACTTTTGAAACAGAAGAAAACGAAGGTATACTGAAATGGCTTTTTGAAAATTATCCTGATAAATTAACACCTGCCACCTTTACGCCTGATGAAAGCTGGGGGCTCACAAAAGTGGAAGTGGGCACGCAGGCGGGCTATTATTGCTTCCCCCATAAGGTAAAAGGTGAGGGGCAATTTATTGCAGCTATGCAGGTGCATGGCGGGCATAATTCAGGGAAAAACAATAAGAAAAATTTTATACTGCTTAACCCAAAAGAAGAAGGAATCATCAAGCCTTTTGTAGAAACAAATGATGCAATTTCTTTCTATAGAAATGAAAATAATATTGTGGGAATCCCTGCCGGATTGGTGGAAGATTTTAACCTCTTCGCTAACCTCACCCACATTAAAAAAGCAGGGCTAGAGGTTGGTGAACTCAACCGCGATGTGTTTATCCCCGCCCATGAATTGGCAATGGCAACAATGGCTTCTGCCAGTATCCCCCGCATTGATTTGGAGTTAGAAACTGCTATTAACTACCAACAGAAAAAAACATTATTGCCTGCCCCCTCCACAGAAAAAGGTTGGATGATTTACACCTATAAAAAATGTGATTTGGGTTGGGCAAAAAACCTTGGCAACCGCATTAATAACCACTACCCCGCAGAGTGGCGGATACGGAAGGAGTTGTAATTCTGAGGCAATTTAAAAATGTGCTAATTTGAAAATAAGAAAGCCCCGTTTTGTGCGGGGCTTTCTTATTTCATTATTATGTGTTTAGTCTGGCAGCAACTACGGCAGCGGGTATTCTAAATCCTCTTTTTTAAAACCTTCAAACTCCTTTTGAAATGAATTACCCCTATAATTTGAAGTTCCTTGGTTTTAGCAACTGCTTTGTAATAAATCCCATAAGGGAATTTAGAAATCACAAATCTTCTTATGTCTTTATAAATTTCCTCTGAAGCGAAGGGATTTTCTGCTACATGAAGAACAGAACTGTTAACGGTTTCATAAAACTCAAAGCCTAATCCTGCAACATTCATTTCATACCATATAAAGGCATCATCAATATCAATCTCTGCCTCCTTAAGAATTGATACTTTAAACATCATTTCAGTTTGCCATACTTAGCCTGCACCTCTCCCCATGATTTAAATTCCGCTTCTCCTGAATATATTTTTTGGAGTCTGGCATCAAGTATTTTTTTGTGGGCAACCGGCAAATCGGTTAGTGATTGTTCTTTGGCTATATCCTCCCAAAGCGTTTGCACAAGATTTATTTTATCTTTAACGGAAAGCTTGTGTAGTTCTGCTAACTGTGTTTTTGTCATTTTAATTTTCTTTAGGCAAAGTTAAGTACACCCTACTAAAAACCAAAAGCCGACTCCTTGCTTTAAGGGCTAGCAAAAAACCTTAGCAACCGCATTAACAACCACTACCCCGCAGAGTGGCGGATTAGGAAGGAGTTTTAATTTACTTCCCTTCAAACAACTCATCAAGCTACTTCCGATAAGTATCAAATAATGTATTTATTGGAAAATGTAAAGATGCTTAGATTTGATAAAAATTTTGTTATGAAAAGAAACCTACTACTTATTCTCTGCTTAGCCTTTTGTGCTATACAAAACTCATTTGCTCAAAATGGATTAACTGCCGACACACTAAAATATAGTAGTGGAGGTAAAAATGGATTTTGTATTGATGCTAAAAACAATAAATGGATAGCTACTTTTAGGGGGTTATTAAAGTTTGATGGGAGTAAATGGACTATTTATGACTCTACCAATTCTAGTATTAAAGACAGAAGAATTACGGCAATAGATGCTGATAGTAATGCCATTTGGTTAGGGACATTTTCCGCAGGTGTTGTTAAATATGATGGAGATACCACATGGAAAAATTATACGACCAAGGATAGTTTGCCGGATAATAGAATAACCTGCATAAAAGCTAAAAAGGGAAAAGTATGTGTTGGCACTTTGCATGGTATTTCTGTTTTTAACGGAACAGCTTGGAAGAAATATTTGTTAAAGATGGGTTGATTGATAGTGCTATTAATTGTATTGAGATTACGCAAAATGGAGACATTTGGATTGGGACAAAAAAAGGGTTTTCAAAATTTGCTAACAACAGTTTTGCTAACTATTTGTTGCCAGCATCCAAAACAAATAATAATGATATTAATAGCATAGTAGAGGATAATAATACCACTTTATGGATTAGCGCCAATATAGATACAAACATCTGGTCAATCCCCATTTATACAATGGAGACCAAGACCAATAAATTTGAAAATGTATATGATAAATATGGAATATGCCTTGGTGAATTTTTTAAGATGTATTTGTATAATTCCAATTTGTATAGAATTAATTTACACAAAGATTTAAATGGAAATATTTTTACTTTTGGTACCAATAACTGCATCATTAAATTTAATAGCAATAGTGTAGAAAAATATTATTTAACTGTTGCATCAAGTTACCTCAATTATTATAATGTGCGATTTAGCTCTGATGCCAAAGGTAGATTGTTCTTTGTTTCCAACAATGGCGGAGGTCTTACCTATTTGTATTCTTTTGACCCATCAAAATATAGCTACTACAATTACAATACTTTTATAAACCCGCAAAGCAATAAAAGGCTTGATGTAAATAATGTCAACGCCTCAATTATTGGCAAAGGGGTTCAGTTTTTTTCATCTAAAGACCCTATAGGGCTCAACTATGAGGTGCCTAAAGGCTCTTGTAAATCTTCCTTGTTTTGCACTGGATTATGGATAGGTGGCTTAGATTCTTTAAAAAGAATTAGGGGCTCTGCAAGTACATATCTACAAAGTGGAAGTGATTATTCTTCTGGCCCTATAGATTCTGTAACGGGATATTGTGATTCTATAACCAGTAATTTATATGATAGAGTATGGCAAATTGATAGAGGAATGATTGATAAATTTATTGACGAATATGATAAGGGAAATGTAACCAATGGCAAATATGCTGTGCCTAATGACATCACAACATGGCCTGCAAAATATGCAGATTATGTAGATTTTAATAAGGATGGAAAGTATAACCCAATGGATAAAGACTACCCTAAACTATTAGGTGATATGATGACTTTTTCTATCTTTAATGATACTACAATTAATAAAGCCGACAATGAGACTCAAGGTTTAGCTGTAGGAGCAGAGGTGCATTGCACTACTTATAGTTTTTATTGTGATAGTTTAAAGGATAGTGATTCTTCATCTGCATTAAACTACACTACCTTTTATAGATACAAAGTGATAAACAGAAGTAAGTTTGATTATACAAACTTCTATATTTCTCTTTTTGTTGACCCTGATTTAGGCAATTATAACGATGATTTTATTGGCTGTGACTCTGCCAATAATAATGGGTACTGCTACAATGGAGATAATAATGATGAAGGCTGGAATGGGTATGGATTAAACCCGCCAATGATTGCGGTTAAAATCCTGAATATGCCCATGACAAATTTTATGATTTATAATAATGATTTTACTGTAATGGGTAATCCTGAAAAACCTGAACATTACTATTATTATCAGCAAAGCAGATGGTTAGATTATAAGCCACTAACCTTTGGAAAAGATGTAAGAGGTGGTAGCAGAATAACAAATTATTTTTATTCAGGGTTGCCTTATCTAAGTTCTGAATGGAATGAAAAAGTTGTTGGTAGTGCAGCAGGAGGAAGAAAATTTGTGATGGGGAGTGGTCCGTTTAATCTTAAAAGGAATGAAAGAAAGACAATAGACTTTGCTGTAGTGTGGTCAAGGGACTCAAGCCATTCTAATGGGTTAACAACCTCCTACAAAAAGAATTTATCTTATTTAAATTCTGTAGCTAACTGGTATAAAAATAACAACTATCCATCTTGCTACAAAGCACCAACATCTGGGATAAATGAAAGCGCAAAAAGCACCTCAAATACAATAGCTATTTACCCCAATCCGTTTAACAGCGCCACTACAATTCATTATTCAATAAACAAAAATGAATATGTAAATCATAAACGCGAGCGCAAATCCGATCCCGCTCTTTAAACCGCTG
>JAPLCZ010000191.1 GCA_026391915.1 Bacteroidota bacterium
CACTTTTGTTTGTATTTAATTAAATAATTTTCATGTCCTGCAAGCGGATAAGTTTTTAATTCTTTCTTGCAATTAAGATTTGCAAATATTTCATCAATCTCCTTTCTACTCACTTTTTCATCCTTCTCCCCGTACAACATTAATGTAGGGCATTTTATTGATTTTGCATATTCAGTTGGTTGATGAGAAAATGCCCAAAATCCATTTTGAATTCCTCCCCAAAAAACAAGAAGACCCGCCATAGGGAATGATGGAACTCCCAAACTTTTAAACCTTGCACATGTGGTCTGATACATTGTTCCGAAAGGGCACTCAATAATAATTGCAGATGGTTTTATTTGGTAATCTTTTATTGCTTTTAAGATTGCTACAGCACCCATTGAAGTTCCATATAAATAAATCTTTTGTTCGCCTGCATTGGATAAATAGTCATAACATGTTTTTACTTCTTCTGCCTCTTTAAAACCAGCAGTAGTTTGATTTCCTTCTGAACCTCCTGCACCCATAAAGTCAACGAGTAAAGTGTTGTAACCCATCTTTAAAAACTCATCTGATTTATCAATCATTGAAGATTTTTCTCCACTATATCCATGGAATAAAATTACAGTACCTTTTGGCTTTTCTGTTTTGATACTCCAGCATTCAATCTCCTTATTGCTTTTAAGTTTTATTGTCCGAAATTTTTGTGAAGGCGTTGAATGATTTGTTGGTCTTGGATTATTAATCCCAAAGAACAAAGTCTTAATTTTTTCAACAGTTGAAAGCTGTTTAGCATCCTTAGTTTTGGTAACGATATCCGAAGTGAAATGAGTGAATTTGTAGGCATGAAAAAATGCAACAATATTCATCAAGATAAAAATTATTGCAATTAACAACAGCAATTTTTTATATCCTCCACTCATAGTTCATAACTCATAGTTTATAGTTTTTTCGGTGGTTCCATCACCGTCCCGCACTCCCCACAAGTTCGCAAACTTTCGTTGCTATAAAACTTCGCCATTACGGGGGCGAGTTGCGCTACAATATCTGTGAGCTCAAAATACTCTTCATAAAGTTTGTGGTTGCATTTTTCGCAAAACCAAAGGAAGCCATCAATCTCACCCCCACTGCGTACTTTCTCCATCACCAGCCCAACAGTATTTGGCCCACGTTGTGGAGAGTGTGGCGTTTTTGCAGGCAATAAAAAAATATCTCCTTCATTAATGTGGATGTCTTTAGGCACACCATCATCAATAATTTTAACCACAATATCTCCCTCTAGTTGAAAGAAAAATTCTTCTGATTCATTGTAATGATAATCTTTGCGGGAGTTAGGACCACCCACTACCATCACAATAAAATCTTTGGTGTTTTTATAAATCTGCGCATTGCCAACAGGAGGCTTTAGTTTATCCCTGTTATCATCAATCCATTTTTTAAAGCCGAAAGGTTCTGTAACTGCCATGGTTAAAAGTTTTCTTCAAAACTAAATAAAGATTGTGGGATGGCAAAGGAGGGTTATTGTCGCCACAGATTCACAGATTAAAAAATAAATAGAAATCAGTGAACCAACGTTCATTGGTTCAATTAAAAAAGATGATACCTTCAATAATCTGTGGCGATGTTTTTTTAATTCTTCCCTTCCTCCCCAATTCTATTTTTGCTTAATTTTGAGCCATCAAAACAATAGAATGGTAAAGATATTATTAGATAAGATTAACGTACCCGGCATAAAAAGTTATGAAGTGTATCGCCAAAATGGTGGCTATACTTCTGTAGAAAAAGCTTTGAAAAAGATGACCCCTGATGAGGTAACCGAAGAGGTGAAAACCTCAGGCTTGCGGGGCAGGGGTGGCGCCGGTTTCCCTACTGGTATGAAATGGAGTTTCCTTGACCGCAAATCAGAACGCCCAAGATACCTCGTTTGCAATGCTGATGAAAGTGAACCCGGTACTTTTAAAGACCGCTACCTCATGGAGTTTATCCCCCATCTTTTGGTGGAGGGCATGATAACTTCATCCTATGCATTGGGTGCAAATACATCCTACATTTATGTGCGTGGAGAGTTTAAATGGATAATAAAAATTTTAGAAAATGCCATTGCCGAAGCCTATGCTGCGGGATGGTTGGGCAAGAATATTTTAGGCACAGCCTATAGCCTTGATTTATATGTGCAGCCCGGTGGCGGCGCTTACATCTGTGGAGAAGAAACCGCTTTGCTAGAGTCTTTGGAAGGCAAACGCGGCAACCCACGGATTAAGCCTCCATTCCCTGCCATCAAAGGTTTGTATGAAAGCCCTACAGTAGTAAATAATGTAGAAACAATTGCAGATGTGCCATGGATTGTAATGAATGGTGGTGCTGAGTTCTCCAAGATTGGTGTGGGGCGTTCTACAGGAACAAAATTGATTTCTGCCTGTGGCAATATTAATAGGCCCGGCGTGTATGAACTTGAGTTAGGATTACCTGTGGAAGAGTTTCTTTACAGCGATGAATATTGTGGCGGAATAGCAGGAGGCAAAAAGCTAAAAGCTGTGGTAGCAGGAGGCTCATCAGTTCCTATTTTGCCTGCTGAATTATTTATGAAAACTGCCGCAGGAGAGCCTCGCCTGATGACTTATGAATCCCTCTCAGAAGGTGGATTTGTTTCAGGAACTATGTTAGGTTCCGGTGGCTTTATAGTGTTTGATGAAAGTGCCTGCATTGTCAGGAATACATGGAATTTTACACGCTTTTATCATCATGAGAGTTGTGGCCAGTGCAGCCCTTGCCGCGAGGGAACTGGCTGGATGGAGAAGGTACTTCATCGTATAGAATATGGTAAAGGAAGGCAAGAGGATATTGACCTTTTGGTGGATGTGGCAAAGAAGATTGAAGGCAATACCATTTGCCCATTGGGCGATGCCGCGGCATGGCCTGTAGCAAGTGCTATCCGTCACTTTAGGCATGAGTTTGAGTACCACATCAACCACCCCGAAATGGTGATGAAACCTGAACATGTGTATCAGCCAAATGCTGTGTTAGCTTAATAAAAATTACAGATGAAATTCAATTATAAAATGCCCCTCATTATTGCTGCGGTAATGATAGTGGGGATGGTAGCAGGATTCAAACTGAAAAGCAGTTTTGAAAATGGTGGCACAGACCCCCGTAAAAAGTTTGAAGAGGTGATGCGCTACATCAACCGCGCTTATGTAGACATGCCTGATAACGACAAACTCAGCGAGGCAGCTATTGAAGCAATGCTTAAAGAATTAGACCCTCACTCCACTTATATACCCGCCAAAGAAGTGCAACAAAGCAACGAAGAATTGGATGGGAATTTTGAAGGAATTGGTGTTGAATTTAATCTCTTAAATGATACCATTATTGTGGTGTCGCCAATCTCTGGCGGGCCATCAGAGCAAGTTGGGATTCATGCAGGAGATAAAATAATAAAGATAGAAAGTAAGACCGTAGCGGGGGTGCATTTCACCAACGAAGATGTGTTTAAAAACTTGCGTGGTGAGAAGGGAACTAAAGTGCATGTGAGTATAAAAAGAGGGACTACTAAAAATCTTTTGGAGTTTACAATTAAAAGAGATAAAATCCCAATCTATAGTGTGGATGCATCCTTTATGGCAACCCCAGAAATTGGTTATGTAAAGATAAATCGTTTTGGTGCAACCACCCTTAGGGAGTTTTCTGATGCCATGACATCCCTTAAAAAAGAAGGGATGAAAAGCCTGATACTTGACCTACGTGGCAACCCCGGTGGTTACCTAAAAGCAGCTATTGATATGGCAGATGAATTCCTCCCTGATAACCAACTTATCGTTTACACCAAAGGCAGAAGCCGCAGTAAAGATATTTATAAAGCAGATACCAAAGGTGACTTTGAAAAAGGTAAAATTGCCGTGATGATGGATGATGGTTCTGCCTCCGCATCAGAGATTTTAGGAGGTGCTATACAAGACCATGATAGAGGCGTAATCATTGGAACTCGGTCATTCGGTAAGGGTTTGGTGCAAGAGCCTTTTGTGCTCTCTGATGGCTCTGTAATTCGCCTTACAGTAGCCAGATATTATACCCCAAGCGGCAGATGTATTCAGCGCCCTTATGACAAAGGTGCTGAGGATTATTATGGCGAAGTAAACAACAGATTAAAGCATGGAGAGCTCTTTAACAAAGACAGTATAAAGAACAATGACAGCCTAAAATTCAAAACGGATAAGGGCAGAATTGTGTATGGCGGCGGCGGCATAAGCCCTGATATTTTTGTACCTGTAGATACCTCAGAATATTCCCCTTATCTGCAAAAAATTTATGGCAAAGGAATCTTCAGTGAGTTTGTGATTGAGTACATGGATGCTCACCGCGAAAGCCTCAAACAAAAATATACTGATGTGAAATCCTACGCCAAAAACTTTGTGATTGATGAAACAATTTTCAACAATTTCACTGCCTTTGCAGAAACCAAAGGGATTAAAAAAGAAGCCTCGGGAATTGCAACTTCTTCCATACATATAAAAAGAGAAATGAAGGCGTTGATAGCCCGTCAGCTTTATAAAAATGATGGATTTTGGTACATCCTCAATCAATCAAACGCATCCTACAAGAAAGCAATAGAAACACTACAAAGTGATAACTATACTAAACTTGGGTTGGGTGAATAACTTTAAATTTCAAATTAAAAATTTCAAACTATACAAATGGATTTCGATATAACAGACAGCCAAAAAATGATTGCCGAAACGATAAAAGATTTCGGAGAAAAACACATTCGCCCAAACATTATGGAGTGGGATGAAGCCCAACATTTCCCCGTTGATTTATTTAAGAAAATGGGCGCTTTAGGATTGATGGGAATATTAGTGCCGGAAGAATACGGTGGCAGTGGCCTCGGCTATTTTGAGTACGTAACTGCCATTGTAGAAATCTCTAAAATTGAACCTTCTATTTGACTCAGTATGGCAGCGCATAACAGCCTTTGCACAGGCCATATTTTGCAATTTGGTAATGATGAACAAAAGAAAAAATACCTACCAAAACTTGCTACTGCAGAGTGGATTGGTGCATGGGGACTCACTGAACCTAACACAGGTTCTGATGCCGGCAATATGCAATGTGTGGCAAAGCGTGATGGGGATGATTGGATTATTAACGGTGCAAAATGCTGGATCACCCACGGCAAATCTGGCGATGTGGCAGTGGTGATTGTGCGCACAGGAGAGGTAGGAGATAGCCATGGAATGTCGGCGTTTATTGTAGAGAAGGGAACAGCAGGTTTTGCAGCAGGCAGAAAAGAAAATAAATTAGGCATGAGAGCCTCAGAAACTACAGAGTTGATTTTTGATAATTGCAGAATACCCAATGCCAATTTATTGGGCAAAGAAGGTGATGGTTTTGTGCAAGCAATGAAGGTATTGGATGGCGGCAGAATCTCCATTGCATCTCTTGCGTTGGGCATTGCCAAAGGCGCATATGAGGCAGCGCTTAAATACTCACAAGAGAGGCATCAGTTCAATAAACCTATCTCGCATTTCCAGGGGATTGCCTTTAAACTGGCAGATATGAAAACCGAAATTGAGGCGGCAGAACTCCTTACTTTGCAAGCTGCGGATTTAAAAAACCGCGGCATGAAAGTAACCAAAGAATCTGCAATGGCTAAATACTATGCCTCAGAAATTTGTGTGAAAGTAGCCACAGATGCAGTGCAGGTTTTTGGCGGCTATGGCTACACCAAAGATTTCCCTGTAGAGAAATTCTACCGCGACTCAAAACTCTGCACCATTGGTGAAGGCACTTCTGAAATACAGAAGATGGTAATTGCAAGAGAGGTGTTGAGGTAAGGAAGAGAAGAAGATTTAGAGATTGGAAGATGTGAGAAGCAACTTCATATTATATATAAACCTCGTAGGTTTTAAAACCAAAAGGTAAAACAGATAATTAAGAGTAGATTCAGAATTTGTTTAAAGTCTGTTGAATAACTTTAACTAAAGAGTTATCAAGATTAGAGAAATTTTCCATTGACCAAAAAGGAATTTCCAAAGCTGTGATAGTTACTTTTTCTTTCCCTTCAAAATCTGAAATAATTTCAAATATATCCTCAGAATTTAATTTTTCTGAAAGGTTTGGGTATACTAAAATAACGTCAGTGCATCCTCTCTTGAAAGCATAGCTTACCATTTGATAAAGGTCAGATTGGGCAACACCTCTTTTAATGTCTGACTTAAAATTATCTTCTCTTATTTTATATTTAGTGTCAATTATGATTTGCTTTTTTGTATTTCTATTAGTCAGAAAAATATCATGTCTCATTTGAAATGCGGAAGGTTTGTTACTCAAATTCATTTCTGATTTTTGATAATGGACATCCCAATCATCTGAGAAATGAGTTTCTAAAAATCCTGCTAAGAAATCTTCAAAAATATATTCCATTGGAAAAAGCAAACACCATTGTGAAAGGTCATAAGTGTTATTCGAATAAAGTTGCTGTGAAAGAATCATTTTGCAACTATCAAGTAAGGCAGAATAGTCTTCAAAAAAAGTATTAAGTGAAATACCATCAACATCACTTTGAGTGCAATGAAAATCTTCAACCTCATCCAAAATAAAAACCACCTCTTGCAACATTCTCAGATTTTCAGGAAACCTAGTTTGGTTCATCAATAAGCGTGAACAATGCTTTATTATTCGGTTTACTTTATTGTCAAAAAGAAAAGGTTCATAGTCGCATTCTATATTCTGTAAATTCCCTTTTGATAGACTATTATTTATGTATCGTTTAAAGTTAATTGTGCCCTTAGGAGTTTGCATTACCTCTTCCAATGGCTGATACATTGTTAGAGGATGTTTAGAAACAGTTTCTAAAAACTGGCTGGCAATAAGGTTTATTATTAATTCCGGGAACTCATTAATCTCAATACTATCAAGTGAGGCTTTGGTAAAGGGAAACTTCCATTTTCGGCAGTAATCAAACCAGTAAAATATATGTTGAAGCATTAACCCCTTTTTATCAAAGGCATCAGGAAGTTCTCTGAATACCTTGGGATAAATTTCAATTATGACTTCTCCATTTTGAATGAAGCCAACAAAATTTTTAGCTCTTATTTGGTTACCATCAAACTGTAAAAAGGGTTGAAATTCTTTTTCTATTACCCAATGATGATATGTTGAATCGTATTTAGCCTCATAGGCGGAACCGTTAAATATGCTACTTACTATTTCTATTTTGCCTGAAAAGTATTCCATCAATAATGGAATAACTTTATTGGCTAACACAGTTTCAATAGTTTGTCTTTTCATAAAGTAGGCATGCCCTATTAAATAATCTGCTGATTTTTTCTTCTCAAAAATATTGATATTGATTTTCTTGAGTAAGTCTATTGCTTCAAGTTCATATCCTTCATATTTGGGATAATATCCCATAAATTCAAATCTTCTTCTAAGGGCAATATCAATTAAGGCTATTGATTTATCAGCAGTATTCATGGTGCCGATTAGATAAAGATTTGGAGGAACTCCAAACCCTTTTTCGCCATTTGGCAAAGTGATTTTCAGTTCGTTTTCTTCGCCTAATCTTTTATCATCCTCTAATAAAGTTATTAGTTCACCAAACACCTTTGAAATGTTTGCCCTATTGATTTCATCAATTACTAAAACAAAATTTTTAAGAGGTTCAGCTTTTTCGTCGGTGGAGCTTTGGTTCTTTATTAATTCAATTAATGGGGAATAATATGGGGATAATCCTGATGGTATTTCTTTAGTTCCTTCTACCAAATCTTTTAAAGAGTTTATGCTTAGTGTATGTGCAGTTCCTCCTGATTGTTTACGGAAAGAAATAGATTTTTCAGAAGATTCTGTTATCCAATAAGAAATTCCAGATTTCATTTTCACCTCAACTTCTTTACCCAAGTCAAGCGGTTCAATTAATTTTTCAAATACTTCTTCAAAGCTCTTTTTCTTCCCTTGTCCAGTTTTATTTGATTCATAGTTTTCTTTTGCTCTCCTACAGATTTCATAGAATATTCCTTTATGAGTTTTAAATCTTAATTGTTCAAAGTCAATATCAGGTTTAATACCTACCATAAAATCTTCGTAAGAATAATTTTGATGGAAGGTGACAAATTCTATTTGTCCTTCCTTTCTTAAATTATCAAACAGTGTTTTACTTTCATAATGAAGGAATGATTTACCCATTACAATTTCAACAGCTTTATCAATACTATTGTAGGTTTTTCCAGTACCCGGAGGGCCGTAAAGAATAATGTTTTTAGGATAGTTGCCTGTTAATGCTTTCTGTTCTTTCATGATGTCTATTTCAAAGAGTTCTTTTATACTAACTACATAGTCTGGATACTTA
>JAPLCZ010000009.1 GCA_026391915.1 Bacteroidota bacterium
TATTGTGATTACAAGAAATGAAAACTTTTCAGCGGAAGGGATTGTGGTAAAGAAAAGTGTGGAGGATGGAATCAGCTACGCCAAGCAAAACGGGGAGGAGGAATTATTTATTATTGGTGGTGCGGAAATTTTTAAAATTGCCATGCCACTGGCAGATAAAATACTTTTAACAAGGGTGCATAATACCTTCCCTGCTGATGTGTATTTCAAAGATTTTGATGTTACTGAATGGGAACTAACCCATCAGGAATTTCATGCAAAGGACGAAAAGCATGAAGAGGATTTTACGTTTTTGGAGTATAGGAGAATTTGAAAATATTTTTTAGTTACACTTTGACAGACCTTGAATTATAATACACAAATTCCGGAGATATATCAAATTCGCACAAAATAGTATTTCCATTTTCATCCTCCATCCATGCTGCATCCTGCCATAATATCTGTCCTAGCTCACCTATTTTTACCTGCTTGAAAAAATCTGCATTCATTATTTTTTCTTTGATTACATGCTGGTTTTGTTTACCCAAATAAGTTTCCATATCCAGCCGCCTAATCTCACCATTGTTAAATTTTATGGTGAGTTGAAATTGCTTAATTTCTATTATTCCTGTAGGCTTAATCATTGTAATGGGGCTATTTTGTGAAAATCTTTGGAGTTCCAAATTTCCAATAATTCATCCTTATGAATTTCGGACCATGCTGTAACAAGTTTTAATTTACTTAGAGGTAAATCTCCGTTTAGTAAAGTGCCATTTTCAATGAAAATATTTGCTTCAAATTCTCCAAATTTTGTTTTAAAGTGAGGCGGATTGTGGTCATTGAAAAACATATAAATCACAATCCCGTAAAATCGGCTAATCTCTGGCATCTTCTTTTTTGTACAAATTTAAGTGTAATCGCTATTATTTACCTCTTATCCTCCTCCTCCGCAAACAATTTATAGTTCCTGAGTTTTACCCATGTCATCCATAAAAACTTAAGAATACGATGTTAAATTAAAAGATGATTCCCTAATCTTCACTTTGGTCAAAGCCCAAACGCTTGCCAGTTTTGATGGCGGTGTTACCCGTATCATTAATTTTTTGCCCAAGAGAAATCTCTTTCACTGCATCAAATGGAGGTACAAATAAATCAAAAGAAATGGTGTTTAAAATTGCCTCTTCAATAATAGCACGGATGGCGGCGGGGTTAATTTCAAACTGGGTAATATCATTATACATAAAAGAAAACTGTCGCTTTCCCTGCACCATAAAATGCCCTTCTTTATTGATGAAAATTCTGGCAATCAAGTAACCAACATCATTCATTCTGCCGTATCGTAAAGAGTCTGAAAGGAAGTTATAAATATTGATTACCCCGCAATAAGAACGCATGGGATCTTCCTTAATGTAATTCGTTTTATGTACAAAATTATCCGGTGGAAAATTGAAGACATTAGTATGCATCATAAACAAAAGTGTATCGCCAGAAAACTGCATTTCAGTTTCAAAATTTCCGGAATCTTTTGTGATTACCTCAATGTATTTATCCTTTTGATGAATGGCTGGGCCTACCTCAGAAACTATTGATTTAATCTCCACTCTAAAAAGGTCGAACACCTCTTTAGTTTTGCGATAAATAAATTGCTTAGTACTCGATTTCAGTTCAAGCGCATGAATAATTTCTTCGGATTTTGGTGTCATCATTTTTGGTTAATATGCTTTGGCAAATATAACTCTACGGATGGAAGGCTTACCGGAATAAATGCATTTTCCTTCCTCATTAGGGGCATTTAATGGTATGCAACGGATGGTAGCTTTGGTCTCTTCTTTTATCTTTAATTCGGTTTCTGAAGTGCCATCCCAATGGGCTAAAATAAATCCACCTTTGTCTAAGATTGAAGTAAATTCTTCCCAAGTATCAGCATTAAAAGTATGCTCTTCTCTAAACTTTAAAGCCTTCAAATAAATGCCTTGTTGAATCTGTTCCAGCAGGGCAGGGATTTTTTCTGCCAACCCGTCAATGCCTACCACTTGTTTCATTTTGGTATCTCGGAAAGCAATTTCTACCGTTCCATTTTCAAGGTCACGCGGGCCAATAGCAATGCGCAAAGGCACACCTTTAAGTTCATGTTCTGCAAACTTCCACCCCGGCTTTTTGGTATCATCGTCATCATATTTCACACGGATGCCCGAGCCTTTTAGCTTAGCCACAAAATCATGAACTACAGCATTTATTTTTTCTAATTCTTCATCCTTCCTGTAGATAGGCACCACTACCACTTGCGTAGGCGCAACCGCAGGAGGGAGTATCAACCCATCATCATCGGAATGCGCCATGATGAGGGCACCAATCAGCCTTGTAGAAACTCCCCATGAGGTAGCCCATACGTGTTCACGAGTTCCTGTTTTATCCAAAAAAGTTACATCAAAAGCTTTGGCAAAATTCTGCCCCAGAAAGTGCGAAGTGCCCGCCTGCAAAGCTTTTCCATCCTGCATCATTGCTTCAATGCAATAGGTTTCTTCTGCACCTGCAAAGCGTTCATTGGCAGTTTTAATTCCTTTAATTACAGGGATGCACAAAACCTTTTCTGCGAAATCGGCATATACATCCAACATGCGTTTGGTTTCTTCCTCCGCCTCTTGTTTTGTGGCGTGGGCGGTGTGCCCTTCTTGCCATAAAAATTCTGTAGTGCGCAAGAATAAACGGGTCCTCATCTCCCACCTCACCACATTAGCCCATTGGTTAATCAGCAAGGGTAAATCACGGTAAGATTGAATCCAGTTTCTATAGGTATTCCAAATAATAGTTTCAGAAGTTGGGCGAATAATAAGTTCCTCATCAAGCTTAGCATCAGGGTCAACTATTACCCCTTTTCCGTTGGGGTCATTCTTTAATCTATAGTGAGTAACAACCGCGCACTCTTTAGCAAATCCTTCCACATGTGCTGCCTCCTTGCTCAAAAAACTTTTAGGAACAAATAAAGGGAAGTAAGCATTTACATGTCCTGTTTCTTTAAAACGGCGGTCAAGGTCAGCCTGCATAAATTCCCAAATTGCATAACCCAAAGGCCTGATAACCATGCAGCCTTTCACCGCAGAATGCTCTGCTAGTTGGGCTTCTTTCACTAAATCGTTATACCATTCTGAGTAATCTTTTTCTCTGGGAGTAATCTTTTCTGCCATGTAATTTTATTGTGGAATATTATTTGAGTTTGCGCTTGCAAAATTAGTTTCAATAATCCGTACCTTAGTAGAAAAATTGGGAGTCATGAAAAACATAAAACATTTAGCATTTGCAGTATTGGGTTTAGTAATCCTATCCTCATGCTCAAAAAAAATCACAGCACAACGCGAAGTGCAGGATGATATTTATTATAGCGTTTCAGAAGATGCCGCCTTGCAAAAAGCAAATCGTAAAAAAGAATTGACCGTAAAAAAAGAGGTAGAAAAGAAAGAAGAGAAAACTGTTGTTGGTGCTACCTCAATCCCTGCAGAAGGTGGCTATAATAATTATAGTGATGGCTACTATAGCTCAAGAATTCAAAGGTTTCATTCTCCTTATACCCCACAATTTTATTGCAATCCTTTCTCATATGGTATGGGATTTAACTCCTATTCTTATAGTAATGGGTATTATAATCCATACAATAGTTATGACTATGGGTATGGCTATTATGGTAACTACCCCAACTACAATTCTTATAACGGATACTATAATCCATACTCCTACAATAGCTATTATTCAAACCCGTATTACTACAATAATTATTACCGCAATCCTTATAGCTATACGCCTTCAACCAATTACACTCCTACAACAACAGGAAGTACAACCACCTCTACAACTGATAAAGTAAACCACCCAAGGACGGGAACCACCAACTCAAATATTACTAATAAAGCAATTACTACCCGCCCAGCTTTTATCAAAAAGGAAAATACACCAGACACCAAAATTGGAAATACTGACAACACTATTATCTCAAACTCAACAACAGAACAACCCGTTTATAATTACACCTCTGAAAGAATACAAGAACCTATAAAAACGGAAAGCCTTATCGAGACTAAGCAGCCTGCAGTTCTCCATATTAAAGAGGACAATTATTCTCGCCCAACCAATAGTGAGAATCTAAGTAAGCCTTCTACTAACCAAGTAATAGAAAGTTCAAATACCCCAACCAGAATTTATAGAGAAGATAGGAGAAGCTTCAGGAATGAAAGCCAAAACAATTTTAGTCAGCCAACTAACACACAACCGGTTTATACCCAACCTACCTACACCCAACCCACATATACTCCTCCTTCAAATAGTGGGGGTTCATTTCACCAAGACCGTGGCGGTTCAAATAATTCAGGAACTGTAAATCGCCCAAGACGTTAATTTTTATTGATTCCATGACAAAAACAAAACTGCTGCTTACTGCTATTGCATGCTTTATCATTTCAAATTCTTATTCTCAAAATTATCAGGACGTACTGCGCTACTCACAAAAATTTTATCAATCAAGCGCAAGAAGCGCAGGTAGCGGAAGTGCCTTTGGGGCTATAGGTGCTGACCCCGTTTCTTTTAGTATTAACCCAGCGGGTTTGGGATTATACAGGCGGAATGAATTCACCATGGGAGTAGGCTATGAACACCCAACTACAACTTCAACCTATTTTGGGAATGATTCTTTTGAGGTAAGTGACAACCTTAATGTGAGCAATATGAATTTGGTAATTGCCAACTTAAAATATGATGATGACAAACCCAAAACTGAGGGTTGGGTAGCGTTCAATTTTGCAATTGGTTTTAACCGTACTAACTCTTTCAATAAGAAAATTTATGTAAAAGGAGTTAATGATGCTAATAGTTTTACGCAATCTTTTTTAGGTGATGCAGAGGGCAGATCAGATACCTCAATTCAGGCTGATGATAAATTCAGCCTGACTCGTTTGGCATACGAAGCATACCTAATTGATAATAATGACAAAAGTAAACCAAGGCATTATACCAGTGCCTCACAAACAGAAAACCCAACTAATTTCAAATCCCTGCAGACTGACGAAATTAGTTACCGAGGTTCAATGAATGATATAAATTTATCCATTGGCGGTAATTACTCCAACAACTTTTTTATTGGGGCTTCAGTACTCATCCCAACTATTAATTACCATTATCAAAGAACTTTTACTGAGACTAATCAAAACCCAAATTTCAACTATTACAAATCAAGTCAATATACTGAGTATGTAAATACTACTGGCGTTGGAATTAGTGCTAATGCGGGGATTATTTATAAACCTAATGATAATTTTAGGTTTGGGGTATCAGGTCAATTGCCAACCTTTTATAGTATGAGTGATGATTATAAATATTCCATTACAGGTAATTTTATAAACAATGCTTCTCAAACATCAAATTCACCGACCGGAGAATTTCCCTACTCAATTGTAACACCATCAAGGGTCACTATTAGTGCAGCTGCTATCAATAATAAATATGGATTCCTTTCCCTTGACTATGAATTTATAGGCTATAATACTGGCAGGATTGCCACTAACTACGAAGGTGCCCGCCAACAAAATGAAAATGTGAGATACTATTACCGTGGCATTGGTAACCTAAGAATTGGTGGTGAGTTGCGTTATGATTTATTCTCTTTCCGTGCCGGATACGGTTTGTATGGTAGCCCTTATAATTCAAGTATTGGTGCAGTGCCTACCAATGCAAAAGCAGCAGCTAATGCATTTACTTTTGGTGCGGGCTACCGCGAAAAAACTTTCTTTATTGATGCTGCATATCAGATAATTCAATCAAACTCTTTTTATCTGCCTTATAGTATTTCTTCTGGCACTGTTAACCCAGGGGCTACTATTAATAGTAGTGCAAATAATATCATTATAACTTTTGGGACAAGGTTTTAATTTTCAAAAGTTAACCCAACAAAAAAGCCCCGCAAAATTTTGCGGGGCTTTTTTGTTCTATGTTAGTAAAATTTAAATTATTGATCTTTTGTAAATGTCTTTGTTATCACTTTGCCATCTCCAGGCTCATAGCTGATAAAGTACATTCCTTTGGAAATCTCTGAAAGATTGATTTTAATTAAATCATTATCATGAGTTTTCTCCTCACGCACTTTAACACCAACGATATTATAAATACGAACTGTGTAATTTCCTCTTTCTTTAAACTTAATATTTAAATAATCTTTTACAGGATTTGGATAGAATGTAAATACTGGAGTATTATCAACTTCGCCACCAGTAAATTCAAAAGTCATTGCATCTGAGTTTGAAAAAGAAACGTCATTGCTGACAGCGTCTTTATTTAGCGCAAGGGTAGGCTCAGACTGAGCACCTGCCACTAAAAAAGTGATACCAAAAGATAGAGAGAGTAGAAGTTTTTTCATATTCCTTAATGGAGGTTGTATAGTTATTCCGTTCCAAATATAGGCATCTATTTTACACGATGCAAACTTTTTTTCAAAAATTTTCTGATGGCAAAATAAAAATAAACCTAACTTCCTAAAAATAAAGTCTTAATAAATTTTAAGACTAAGGTCTAAACTTTTCACAGAATGAGTCATAGCGCTGGAAGAAATGAAGTCAACCCCTGTTTGGGCGTACTCCCTCATATTATTTTCTGTGATGCCACCGGAAGCTTCTGTCTCAAACCTTTTGTTGATGATGGCAACAGCTTCTTGCATTTTTTCAGGAGAGAAATTGTCCAGCATAATTCTATCAATACCACCACATGCAATAGCCTCTTTCACTTCATTGAGATTGCGAGTTTCTACCTCAATTTTAAGGTTGAGATTCTTAGATTTTAAATACTCCCGTGTGGATTGAATTGCTTTGGTAATTCCACCTGCTGCATCAATATGATTATCTTTAAGCATTATCATATCATACAAACCAAATCTGTGGTTTACGCCCCCACCAATTTTAACAGCCCATTTTTCCAAGAACCTAATGCCCGGGGTTGTTTTCCTAGTATCCAAAAGTTGGGTATTTGCGCCCTCTAAAAGAGAAACCATTCGATGGGTTCTTGTCGCAATACCACTCATGCGTTGGATACAATTTAATACCAACCTCTCTAACATTAATATGGTTCTCACTTTACCTTCCACTTCAAAAACGATGTCTCCTTTTTTAACAGGAGTGCCATCTTTAATGATGAGATTGAATTTTATTTCAGCATCCACTTTTTGGAAAATATATTCTGCTAATTGGACGCCAGCAAGGATTCCTTCATCCTTCACAAGTAAACGCGCTTTGCCAATTTGAGATTCACTGATGCAAGCCAAAGAAGAGTGGTCACCATCCCTAACATCCTCACGCAAAGCAAGCGCAATGAAGTTATCCAACTCAGGATTCATGCAATCTAAAGGATGCATTTCTGTAAAATTATTTTTGTTCTATGGTAAGTTCCTGGATGGTGGGTTTGCCTCCTATATCTTTGATATAAAGATTGGTGCGGTAAGTCCCTTGGGCAGTTTCAAGATTGCCGATGGCATATAATGCCCCCTTGGAAGAAGAGCCTTTGTGCATCATAGTAAATCCTTTTACTTTGTATTTTTCAAAGAAATCTTTAAGGACTAACTCAGCTTGTTTGCGGCTATACACATTGGATTTATCCAGCGTTTTTAATTCTATACTTGTATCAAAATACTTTGCAAGTTCTTTAGCATCTCCATTTTTTAGCGCAAGAACTATATCATCAAAAATATCTGCTTTGGCAATGATTGCCATCATTGAAAATGCGATGATTAAAAGGAAAGATTGTTTTTTCATTATCACTTTTTGTTTTTTGGGTTTAACTAAAATAATGCCGCATACATCTTAAAATAAATCTTATTGCAATGCGTTATCTCTACATAAAAATTAACCCCTAATATTGTAGGATAATGCGCCAGATATTTTTTGCCTCAATGGCTTGCCTCATACTTTTTTTTGGATTCAATTCCTGCAAAAAAGACAAGATAACAACTGACCCCTCAGCCAAACTTAGTTTTAGTAAAGAGAAGGTGATGTTTGATACCGTTTTTACCAAAGTGGGCAGTGCCACTTATAATTTTAAAATCAGGAATACGAATGCGAATGGACTGCTAATAAAAAGCATTTCTTTAAAGCATGGTAGCGCATCTCAATTCAGAATCAATGTGGATGGTGTAGCATCCAACGACATCAAAAATTATGAGATTGCGGGGAAAGACAGCATGTATGTATTTGTGGAAGTAACCATCAATCCTAATGACAAAACCTTGCCTTTTATAGTGACGGACTCCATCGTTTTTGAAGTGAATGGCAACACCCAATATGTAGGGCTTGAGGCGTATGGGCAAAATGCCACTTACCTGCGCTACACTGCTATTTCAGGTACTCTTGACCCAACTTTACCCTATGTTTTTGTGGATTATATTAGGGTGAATGAAGGCACTACCCTCACCATCCCAGGTGGTACAAGAATCTATATGCACCGCGGGACAGTGCTTGATGTTTTTGGTACTTTAAAAATTAATGAAAACCCCAACGGTTGCGATTCTGTAGTGATTACAGGAGACCGTTTAGAACGCACTTACGGCAAAATCCCAGGGCAATGGAGTGCCATACAATTGAGGCGGCAGAGCCATGATAATATTATCAGGAGAACGATTATACAAAACGGTGAAGCCGGAGTTGTAGTGGATTCTTTTGATATGGCAGATACCAGCAAACCCAAACTTATTATTGAGAAAAGCACCATTAAATATATGAGTGGCGCTGCCATGTTTATGGTAGGCACTAAGGTGATTGCCAATAACCTCCTTATTTATTATTGTGGGCAATATGGCATTGCGGCGGATAACGGTGGCAACTATGAGTTCACCAATTGCACCATAGATAATAGCAGCACTGCCTATGTACGAAGTTCACCGACAGTAGTAGTATCCAATTTACCTAAATACAAAGCCAACCCTCACCCTGCGCTTAGTTTTAGAATGACCAACAGCATAGTGTGGGGCTCAGAGGATGATGAGATAAAAGTTTACCTCTCCACCACTAATACCACCGCCACAAAAAATTTCTTTAGCAATAATATTTTTAAGGTAAAGCCACCCAATAATTTTGGAACTGCCAACCTATACACCGACCCCAAATTTAAAAACATAAATACCCGAGATTACCGCCTGCAAGCCACCTCTCCTGCCATAAATTATGGGCTAAAAAATTCTTTGGTTGATGATTTAAAATGCAACCAAAGAGATAGCCCGCCTGATGTTGGTTGCTTTGAGGATAAGTAGAAACCTGCATGAACCTCAGACAGCAACTCCTCCAAGAACATTCTTTATCCAATACCCTTTTTATCACCCAATATATTGGGGAAGATGCTGAGAAATTTGCGGAGCTAATGGAGATTTTTTTGGGAGATAATTACCGCCTTACCCAACGTGCTGCATGGGTGGTAAGCCATGTGGTGGAGGCACACCCTCACCTCCTAAAACCTTATTACAAAAAGTTTATACAGCATCTTAATCAGCCCAACATACATGATGCGGTAAAGCGCAACACCATCCGTGTATTGCAGTTTGTGGAAGTTCCCAAAACCTATTGGGGCGCTTTGGCAGATATTTGTCTGCGCTTTGTAGCAGATAAAAAAGAGCCTATTGCGGTGCGGGTTTTTTCACTTACAGTGCTTGCCAATCTCTGCATAAAACAGCCTGACCTAAAAAATGAAATCCTGCTTTTGATAGAAGATTTGTTGCCCTATGCTTCTGCGGGTTTAAAGAATAGGGCACTAAGAGTGAGAGGGGAATTGAAGAAAATCTAATGGGTTAATTTCCCTTCATAATTTCCTGAAACTGGAAGCCTGTATGGCTAAGCATTATTTGCCCATCATGGTAGCTAAGTTCTATTAGCGTTTTGGGTAAGCTCCATTTTTTCTTAATGATTTCACCATTGTTCAAAACGTCGGCATCCACATTACCATAAACTTTATTGAGGGAATCAGCAATGGCAAGAAACGCTTTATCCACTTTCATTTTGCTGCCTTGTTCACTATCTGTAATATAGATTGCTGAGGCTAGTTTATCCTTGCCAAACACATAACCTAGTTGACCAGTTAATCCATGAATTTGAATAGTATAAACAATTTGTTCTTTGGTTTTTTCCATGGGCTTGCCACCCTGCACCTCCATCACTTGTTGTGGGGAATCACCCCAAGCCAATCCATGAAAATCTTTAGGGTCTTTGCTTTTGCATGATGCAAAAATGGCAACACTAATAAAGGCGAATAATATCTTTTTCATAATCAGTAAAACTAAAAAAGCCCGCATTGGGCTTTTGGTTAGTGGTCGCGTAGGGAGTCGAACCCTAAACCTTCTGATCCGTAGTCAGATGCTCTATCCAATTGAGCTACGCAACCATGAATTCATGGGCAAAGATAAGGAAGAATTCTAACTCATATTAACCACAAAGGACACAAAGTAAAAAAACACAAAGCACACTAAGGAAAATTCTCAGCACGTTTTTACATTTAACACTACCAACCCATTCTGTCCTTTAACCCTATAATTTGCGCCAAATGATGGTTGCTATGCCATGCATATAATCCTATGTATTCTTCCATTACTAACTCTCCTAATTCAGGATGAAAGAATTTTCTTTTCAATTGTGCTGGGCTTAAAGAACGTAGAAAAGCAGCCAGCCTTTTATGCATTCCATCAATGATATTAAGAGAGAATTCAACATCCGAATTTGTGGCGTCTTCTAACGATGCCCAAACATTTTCATCATAAGGTTTCACTGTAAAATTATCCTCAGCTATAGCAAATTTAAATCTGATATAGGCTTGCATATGGCTATCTGCAATGTGATGTATTAGTTGTTTTATTGCCCAGCCATCAGGGCGATATGATTGGGATAATTGCGCCTCACTCCAACCTGAAATTGCATTACGCAAACGGGTAGGGAGGCTCTCTAAATCATTAATGTAATTGAGGATGGCAGCAGGACTGACATCCACCACTTTTGGTCTTTTGCCAATTGGGTAACGCACTAAATCTAAATTTTCTTCTGACATATTTTTAACTCTTAATTTTTAATAAATACTTGAACCAGGCAAGGCGGTTGCCCCATAATTCCATATCGCAAACTAACTGCTTACGGCTGTAGTTTGCAGGGTTGAAAGTTTCATTTTCCTTACAAAGTCTTTTAAGCTGCCGCAAGGCAGCAAAACCAAGACTATAAAATATATTTTGGTGGCGCATAAAAGCATCTGTTTTCTTCTTTTCAATTCCAGAATTTATCACCAAATCTTCCAATATTTTTATTTCATTGATGTAGTCCCGTTCAAGTTCAAAAATACTTTTAGCAGTAGTGGCAAGGGTTTGTATTCCTTCCTGCAAATCAAACCAGAGGTCAAAGATGTCATCAGTAAATTGTATTATTCTCCCCGCCTGAAAAGCAATTTCCACCATTTCAATACTGTTTTCTTTCGCCAATATTTTCCAAAATAATAAAGAGGAGTACCCTCCCTTTTTAAGGGATAAATCTACCACTATTTCTTTTGATAAAACTTTAGTGCTAACTAGCGCTTGTGCCTCCTGCTGTGCCTCAAAAATTTTTTGTGCTATGGGGATTAGTGCTTCCAACTTTTCCACTCCCGGCTTTTGATAAAGGAGGTTGTAGAAAATTGCTTCTTTAGGATTTTGAGAAACAAACTCTCTTTGTTTTATAAATACTTGCTCAAGCTTGTTAATTGAAAGATTTGAGTCATCAAAAAAATCATCAAAAAAAGGAGTCGCAGCACTAATCCTGAGTAGGCTATAGCGTTCATCTTTAGTAATCCTCTCACCCCTTAATAGGGCAAATCCATACCCCAATAATGTGGGAGAAATGATGCAGTATTTTCGGATGCGGTTGAGTTCTGTCTTAGTTAAATCGCCTCCATCACCCTTTAGTAATTTAAGAATATATTTTCTGTAAGCAGTATGGTTTAAGCTTGCCTGCCATCCAATATTTAGTAACGCTTTAAACATTATTAATTACTTGTTTTTCTTCAATACCACTGCGCTACCATAGGCATCTTGCAGGGCATCTATCATCTTATTCCACTCCTGGAAATCTTTAGGATTAAGCACCAAAAAATTTGAGGTAAGTGTTTGATGGCAGACAACTTTATCTGCTAGCTTTTCATAAGAAATATCAAACCCAAATTGGGAGTTATGCCAGCTTTTTGGCTGATTTAATTTGGTGATAGAATAACCCTGCGGCAGGTTAAGGATTGTGGTATTGCGCACTGTGTATTTAATATCATGTTCCAACGCAAGTTTTTTTTCTGCTGTGTCAATAGCATCTTGTAGCCAGCGCTTATCCAATGCCATATTCACAAAAATCTCATCACCGGATTGTACTGCATAATCTGGGATTTTGCTGTTATAAGTGATGGTAATATCTGAGTCCCTATCATCAAAACCATGGATTGAGAAGTTACTTACTTTGGTTTTGTTATTTCCTTTTTTAAACCCTTCCTGCAAAACCTCATTGCGTTTGTTTTTACTGAGAGAGGAGTTTTTTGCTACAAACATATAGCGCTGCAAACCAGTATAACTAGCAGTAGTTTTAGCCAGCAATGTTTTACCCTCTAAAGTTAAAACTGTTGAGTCATAAAGTTGATTTCTTTCTGCACCCACCTCAGGAACTTTTAGCACCTCAAAATTATTTTCTCCTTTGCTTACTAATGCCTCTTTGCCTTGTATCATTGGGCTAGGAAAGTTTACATTTAAATAACTACCGGTGGCATCTAAAAAATATGTTTTGCCATCCACCAATGCCACGGCAATCATGTGATTATCAACAGCAGGTGTAGGCACTTGCTGATATGTGTATGGAATCATTCGGGTGCCAATCCATGCCGGGAATGCTTTAAGACCTGCCATGGTAAGCATGATATCAAGAAGGTTTGCCATGTCTTTACAATCACCATATCTATTGGTGCAAATTGCAGATGGTTTGCGAGGGATAAAGCCACCTAAGCCATCCTCAAAGGCAATATATTTTATGTTATTTTGTACCCAATAAAATATTTTTTTCATTTTACCAAAATCAGACTTTTCAGTAATGATTAGTGAATCTACCAAGCGGTGCAAGGAGGCATCTGCAAGTGCCTCTTCATGGAGGCTTTTGATGAAGCTATAATACCATTTGTGGAGGTGGGCAACATCACTAAAAACCTCTACCCATTGTTTGCCATCATAGTATTTTTCAATATAAGGGATAACATGAGGTACATAATTTCTAATGTTTGGGGCATCTCTTTCATAAGGTATTTTGAGGAGGTTTTTTGCTTCGAAATTCAGGATAGTATAGCCTTCCTTATTTTTGGTTTTAGTGAATTTTATTTTACTACTATCACCAATAAAAAAGTATTTTACTGAAACCAAATCAGCGGGGTAATTAATACTGTATTCTGAGTTCACGGTGGTTTTATAAGTGGAGAAATAAAAACCATCCATAAAATGCACATCATTAATAGTTTCCTGATATACCAAATTGCTAATGGCTCCTGCCATCAACCCCGGGTAAATAAAAAATTTTGATTTGTTATCGTCATAAAAAATCCCATCCGTCATTGGGTGTTTATCTACCACCTCGCTTACATCAGCCTCTAAATATTTCTTTCCATTGGGGTGTGGAAAAAGGCTAAACGCCCTCACATAAGTTATCGTATTAAAGGTTCCAGAATAATAGATTGACCTCTCAGCATATTCCTGCGCCCTCTCAGTAAGATATAGTGTTTGGTTGACGCGTGTGTTGGTTATTGTAGGCTTTCCGTCTTCCATTCTCACAATAACTTTATCTGTCTTTTTAA
>JAPLCZ010000060.1 GCA_026391915.1 Bacteroidota bacterium
AAATAAGTATCAATTTTTGATGCCGTATCTTTATAAATTGAAATACTATTCTGCCTTATAAAATCTTGAATTTCTTTTGTGTCCGATTTAATTTTATAAGCAAATAAATCTATAAAGCCTTTGGTAGAAAAACTATTCTCAATATCATCTGCATTGATATAAACACCAAGCTTTACTTTGTTTTTTAAAGCATTAATTATGGTGGTTTTCCCAGAGCCATTTGGCCCGGCGAAAATTCTTAAACGCTTTGAAACTTGGTTACCCAATGGTAAAAGATTTAGGAATCACCTTTCCTGATTTTTTTAATTTCATCACCTGTTCCTTACTCCCATTTGGATGCATAGTATATAGTATTCCATCCTCTTCTATCATCACGGATAAGTTATATTCTTTGGCTTCCTGAAGTACTTTTACAGATGCCCCAATAGCAGCACCCAAGAGTACTGCAGCAAGTGTGTTATTTCTTTTGTTGGTTAATAATGCACCCAAAGCGGCACCAAATAGCCCACCGGCAAGGGCATCTTCTATTATCTGATTTCGGGTTTTGTCTTTATGCATAATTGTACAGCAAATATAATCTAATGTAAAATTCTATCCATACTTCTCCACCCATTTTTCTGCGCATTTTTCTCCATCCATAGCGGCGGAAACAATGCCCCCTGCATAGCCAGCACCCTCAGCACATGGGAATAATCTTTTGATTTGCAAATGCTCAAAACTCTCCTTATCCCTTGGGATTCTCACCGGGGAGGAAGTCCTACTCTCCACCCCAACAATTTGCGCCTCATTGGTGAGGTAGCCCCGCATTTTATTCCCAAAACTAAGGAAGGCTTGATGCAATCCATGCCGCATAAACTCAGGCAATACCTCATGCAAGGGGGCGGAAGTTAAACCCGGTATATAAGAAGTTTCTGGTAAGCTGCTGCTTGTGGTTTTATTGATAAAATCCATCATCCTTTGTGCAGGGGCTGCCTGAGTTTTCCCTCCTGCCAGCCATGCCGATTTTTCCAATTCTTTTTGGAGTTCTAGGCCTGCTAAAGCACCATAAGAAGCTGCATATTTCTTCCAGCTATTTTCATCAACAGAAACCACAATACCCGAGTTGGCAAAGCGGGAATCGCGCTTAGAAGGTGACATCCCATTTACCACAACCTCCTCTTGCGCTGTGGCGGCGGGGACTATAAATCCGCCGGGGCACATGCAAAAAGAAAACACCCCTTTCTCTTCTCCTTTATTCATTACTTGGCACACCAATGAATAGGCGGCAGCGGGTAAAAAATCACCACGCTTTGCACCATGATATTGTATGCCGTCAATCAACTCCTGAGGATGCTCAATCCGCACCCCCATGGCAAAAGGTTTGGCTTCTATCAATATATTTTTATGGTGCAGGATTTCAAAAATATCCCTTGCCGAATGCCCCGTTGCCAAGATGACTCCTTTGCCCAAAACCGTATCTCCATTTTGGGTAATTACCCCACGCATTTCTCCCCCATCCACCACAAAATCCGTAACACGGGTATTGAAATGAATCTCCCCCCCATGCGCAATGATGGTCTCCCGCAAAGCTGCAACAATACCCGGTAATTTATTAGTGCCAATATGCGTATGCTCATCAAAAAAACTAACCTCTCTGGCGCCATGCAGCAGAAAGGTCTCCAACACGCGGCGGACATCACCGCGCTTATTGGCACGGGTGTAAAGTTTACCATCAGAGTAAGTGCCGGCACCACCCTCCCCAAAGCAATAATTAGAATCGGGGTTTACAGTATGCTCTTGGGTGATAGCCACCAAATCTCGCCTGCGGCTGCGCACATCTTTCCCCCTCTCTAAAATAATGGGTTTATACCCCAACTCTATAAGGCGCAGGGCGGCAAAAAGCCCCGCGGGACCACAACCAACAATGATTACTTCTGCCGCAGCAGCTACATTTTTATACGCAAAACTATTGCTGATGAGTGATGGCGCTTTGCCATTTTCATACACCTGCACATCCACCAAAACTTTGATGTTGCGGTTGCGGGCATCTATGCTTCTGCGGATTAACTGAACCGTGAAATCTGCCTTAGGCAATTGAAGTTGATGCAGCACCTCACTGCTGAGTAGGGCATCATCAAAAGCTATTTCCGGCGGCAGGCTAAGCCGCAAAGAAGTGTGTTCCATAGGTAGCAAAGGTAGAAAAGAGTTATCAGTTGTCGGTTTTCAGTCATCAGAAAAAAGTAGATGTGGAAAAGGAATAAAGTTTAGTTTTGTGATAGGAAGAAGAAAAGTAAAATGTGTTTGGTGTTCCACCAAGTATAGCAAAGGGAATTTATCAACCCAAATTTTCACTTACCTTCTTCAATCACTCATCCTCTAACAGTGGTGCTATTTTTTTTGTATCCATAGAGTAAGGCTCAAAGTATTTGGAGATAGCAAAACTGATAGATGAAACTATCATTAAAGGTATCATCAAATTATACCCACCTGTTATTTCTGCAATCAGGAATATAGCCGTAAGTGGCGCATGATAAATACCACTTAATATCCCTGCCATACCCACAATGGTAAAATTGCTTTCGGGCAGTTTATAAAAATGTAAAAGGTTTATAAATCTTGAAAAGAAAAAGCCAAGATAAGCCCCAACAAAAAGCGATGGGGCAAAATTACCCCCATTGCCGCCACTGCCAATAGTGAGCCCGGTAGCAATAGCTTTGGCAAATACTAAAAGCCCAATAAAGAATAAAACAAACCACTCATTGTTTTTTTGATGAGAAAAAAAGCTATTGGTAAGCAAATCTTCAGGATGCTGTTTTGATAGCATTTTAATACTCTGATACCCCTCCCCAAATAAAGATGGAAAAACATAAATAAGACCTGACAAAGCAATACCTCCAATAATTAAATTCAAATAGATTTTATTGGGTCTTTTGCTAAAAAGAGATTCAACCATGGTAAAAGTGCGGGAGTGATAAACAGATACCAATCCTGCAAATAAACCTAACAAAATATAGAAGGGTACATTGTAATAATTAAAGGGCTCTTGTAAATGGAAAGACAAAAGAATATCATCTTGCAAGATAATTTTTGATATTAAAGCACCTGTGGCAGCTGCTATAATAAGAGGAGTAAATGCCGCAATACTTATATCCAGCAAAAGCACTTCTAATGCAAATAAAACTCCTGCTATTGGGGCATTAAAAGCCGAGGCAATTCCTGCAGATATCCCACAAGCCAATAGCAGGGTGCGGTCTTTTTTATTGATATGATATTTTTTGGCGTAGTTAGAGCCAAAAGCTGCCCCCGTAATTACAATGGGAGCCTCCAACCCCGCAGAACCCCCAAAACCAACCGTTAAAGAACTTGTTAGAATTTGAGAATACATTTGATATCTGGGTACCAAACTAGATTTTTTAGCAATAGCAAAATGAATAAAAGACAACCCCTTTTCAAGCCGCCCTTTAAGTACATATTTAACTGCCAATACCGTAAGCAGTATGCCAATAGTAGGCATTAAAATAAATAAAAACCTAAACTCGCCTGCCTTGCTATAGGTGGCTAAAAGAAATAAATAATGCACAAAAGTTTTTAATATAATAGCCGCCAAACCCGCCGAAGCCCCAACCAGCACAGCAGATAATAAGATGAATTGTTTTTTGGTAAGCCGCCCCTGAAACCACTCCAACACTACCCTTACCTTATCTGTAATATTTATTTTCACACCGCAAACTTAGTTTATAACTTACTTTACCTAACTCAACAGAGGTGGAGCTAAGTATAGCTCTCCCGAATGTTAGCAAAGCGCATTCGGGAGGATAGATAAAAGAGGATTTATTATCCGACAAAACAGTATGGAAGAATCCCAGACCACCACCTACTCCAACCTCTTCACCACCCAGCCTTCACCTTTTATCTGGGTAACTTCAAATTTGCCTTTGCCATGTTTTTCTAATCTTTTGCAGAAAGTATTTGGGGTACGACCTTTCCAAGTAAAATCTGCTTTCTCCACACGCAAAATATCGCCGGGCTGCATAGCCTCAATGGCAATCCGTACTTTGTTTTTATTGCCCAACGGCAATTGGTTAAGGGCATCCGCTTCTTCAGGTGTTAAAAATTTCATATCAGTTGTTTTTATTTTGAGTTTTGGATAACAAATATACTATAAAATATTGCCTTTGCCACCTCCAATGCTCATCCAAAACATTCCCATGAACATTCTAAGGATTCTTTAGTACGCACTAAGCTTTCTTTAATGCGCTGCTATCTCTATTTAGTACAATGTAATACTAAGGCAATACGATGCTATACTTTTTTAGTACGCTATTATCCTTCAGCCATACGCTGTTGTGTATCTTTAGTACGCCAAAAGTATTTTTACTTAATAGCAGATTGGTTTTGTTGATTGCCGTTTCAATTGAGGTGTGTAAAGGAATAGCAATTACCCAAATTATTCTTCTACCTCTTCATCACCTTATTTTTTTCCAGCAACTCCTGTAGCTTTTCAGCTGAAATAGTTACCTGATGTTTTTCATTCATGAGGACATAGCCACCATCAGCTTTTACGTATTCTGTTACAAAGGAAGTATTGATGAGATATGATTTATTTACCCTGCTAAAAATGGGGTTGCCTTCTAGCGCTTCGTCAAAAGATTTTAGGGTCATGCTTACTAAAATTTTGCTATCATCTTGCAACCTTATTTCTGTGTAGTTGCTATCTGCTTTCAGGTAAACAATGGTTTCGGGGTTCAGGAATTTAAGCCCGCTTGAGGTGGGCACTGCCAATTTTCCATCCTTCATATTTTCTACTTTTTGGCGGAGGAGGGAAATGCCTTTTTCGTCCACTTCTTTCTTCTTGATGAACCTCTCCACACTTTCCTTTAGCTCATTGGGTTCAATGGGTTTCATGATGTAATCAATGGCGGAAAGCTTAAAAGCACGTACTGCATAATGGTCATATGCAGTGGTGAAAATAATGGAGAAGTTGATGCTGTCATCATCAAAAAAATCCAGCAACTCCAGCCCGGTGTGGCCGGGCATTTCTATATCCAGAAAAACCAAATCGGGTTTGTGTTTGTGAATGGCTTTTACGCAAGAGGGTAGGTCATCGCATTCAGCAGAAATCTCTACCGTTTCAGCGCAATATTCTGTGAGGAGGTTCCGCAAAAGGCTGCGTGCCCTTGACTCATCATCTACTATTAGTACTTTTATTTTTGTCATTTTGTTTTGTAGTTCTTTAGTTCCTTCACTACGTTCAGGATGACGGCAACCTCGCTGTCATGCTGAGGAACGAAGCATCTCTTCTTCTTTGTAATTATATTGTTCAATTTTCTTTTTTGTTACCTTCTTTATGCAATGGCAATTTAATTTTTATGGTAGTGCCGCTAGGGTTTTCTTTGTCAATAATATCCACCCATAGATATGGTGAGGTTTTCAGCATCAATCTCAAATTTTATTTCCAGTTTTTTCTCTCCTTTTTTGTGCATCAATCCGTGCTTAATGGCGTTCTCAATATAGGGCTGAATAATCATGGATGGGATGCGCATCACCTCTGATTCAAGTTTATTATCTACCGTAATAGTGTAATTTAAATCATCATTAAAGCGGGCTTTTTCTATTTCAAGGTAAAGGGTAATGGCATTTACTTCCTCTGCTAATGTCACGCTTTCCTTCTCACTCATTTCTAAAATTACACGGGTAAGTTTTGAAAACTTATTGAGGTAAGCAGAGGCATTTTCTTTCTCATTACTAAAGATAAAACTCTGGATGGTATTAAGCGCATTATAAAAAAAATGTGGGTTCATTTGAGCTTTTATTGAAGTAAGCATGGAGGTATTCAGGTTCTGTTCCAGCTCTACTTTTTCTGCCAGCAATTGGTTGCGCCTTTGTATAATTCTTATCTGCCATTTAAAATAAATATACACTACGGAAAGCAGCAGCATTAGCCATAAAGCCGTAAACCAAGCCTCTTCCCAAAAGGGTTTATTGATAGTGAAAGCTATTGTTTTTAAAGGTTGTTTACTATCAGCAAACAAGAATGAGATACTATAAGTACCCGGTGCTAAAGCAGGGAGTTTTAGGCTTCTGGTTTCAGGGGAACAGAGGCGTGGTTTCTCATTATTGATGCTGTAGAGTAGTGGAGAATTTTGGGTAACGCCAAAGCCTAACAAAGCATAGTTAATCTCTACTTCGTTTTCTTTATAGCTTACACTTGGTGTTTGGCTGATGCCGTAGTTTTTATCATTAATTTTAAAACTTAAAATGTCAAATAAGGGTGTCGCTTTTTTTAGAAATTGGTTTTCCATGCCACCCACTATTAATCCGTTATTGGTAACCAAAATCAGTTGTTTTCCAAGGATGCTGACATCATTAATTTCATCAGCATAAAAACCTGTTTCTGCTTTTGTGTAAGTTTGATTCTTGGCTTTTAAAGAGACGTACCCTAGCTCATTATTGGTGAAAATAAAAAGGTAATCATTTGCAATTTTTATTTTCTTAATGGGCTCATCAGGCAAGGCAGAAATGGGTGGTATGGGGTTAATATTGTTTCTCTCATCCACTACATAAATCTGACCATGTGTGCTAAGTCCATAAAC
>JAPLCZ010000135.1 GCA_026391915.1 Bacteroidota bacterium
ATATTAGCTAAGCAAGTTGTAACTACTTTGGCGCTAAGGTCTGAGTTGATGAAACTAAGGAAAGTGCAAGAGGAAAGTAGTGATGAGTTAATGGCTACCTTTTTTAAAAACGCAATAGATGCTGTAATTGTAATGGATGAAAAGGGGGTGATATTACAATGGAATCCAAAGGCAGAGGTTATTTTTGGATGGAAAGCAGAGGAAGCAATTGGTCAGTATTTTCATGAGATTATTATACCTGAAAGATATAGGGAAGGGCATCTGAAAAGGATGAAGATGTTTGGGAAAGATGCCATCCTCAACAAAACAATAGAAATTATAGCACTTAGAAAAAACACGGCTGAGTTTGATTTGGCTTTAGGAATTTCACCCACTACAATTAAAGGACAGCAGTTTTTTATTGGCTTTGCCAATGATATTACAGAGAGAAAATTGGTTACCCAAAAGCTGGATAATCAAAAAGAATTTTATGAAAATATTCTTAACTCTCTACCTACAGATATTGTAGTTTTTGACCCTAATCATAAATATATTTTTGTGAACCCGGGGGCAATCAAAAACGATGAACTCAGAAAATATATTATAGGCAAAGATGATTTTGAATATGCAGAATACCGTGGCAGGGATAAATCAATTGCTGAGAAAAGGCGTGAACAATTTCTGGAGATCCAAAGAGAATCCAAAGAGATAAGATGGGAGGATAGTTTGAAAGACCCCAACGGACAAACTATAACTCACTTGCGCAGATTGTACCCTGTATTTAATGATAAAGACCAACTTACAATGGTTATTGGGTTTGGGATTGACATCACTGACCGTAAAATGTTGGAAGAAAAACAAGTGGCCTATTTTGACCAAGTATCTGCCCAAAATACCCAGCTAATAGACTTCTGTAATATTGTTTCTCACAACCTCAGGGCTCCTCTTGTAAACATGAGCATGCTTGCCACTTTTATCGAGGACTGCACTGATGAGATAGAACAAAAAATCCTGATTAGCAAACTAAGACCGGTGGTAGATAACCTACACGCAACCTTTAATGAGTTGGTGGAGAGCATACAAATTAAACAAGATTTAGAAGTTTCTTCAGAAGTAATAGCATTGGATGATTGTATGAAAAGAACACTGGATGGTTTGGAGGCAGAGATTGCAAATTCAGGTGCTGTTATAGAAACTCATTTTGAAGTGCCTATCATAAAATATCCCCCAAAATATTTATTCAGTATTTTCCACAACCTTGTTAGCAATACTTTAAAATATCAATCCCCTGATAGGAAACCACTGATAAAGGTTTCTGTAAAAAAGGACAATGACAAAGTAATTTTGAGCATTAGTGATAACGGGCTTGGGATTGACCTCACTAAACACGGAGCTAATATTTTTAAAATTGGGAAGGTGTTTCATAGAAATGCTAACTCAAAAGGATTTGGATTATATATGACTAAAACCCATGTGGAAGCAATGGGTGGAAAGATATGGGTAGAGAGCACCCCAGAGGTAGGCTCAACATTTTTTATAGAGTTTAAAAACCAAAATATATGAAGGATTTAACCAATGTTTTTTTAGTGGATGATGATGACATTTTTGTTTATTTAACTAAGAAAATTTTTGCTTCTACAGAATTAAAAACAGACATCAAAGTTTTTCATGATGGACTTGCTGCTATTGATTTCTTAAAGGCAAATGCTGGGAAGCCGGAAATGTTTCCGGATATTATTTTTCTTGACCTCAACATGCCAGTGATGGATGGCTGGGAGTTCCTGGATGAGTTCAAAGATATTTATCCTTCTCTTGGGAAAAATATTATGCTATACATAGTTTCTTCATCTATTTCCCCACACGATTTGGAGAGAGCAAAAAGCATTTCTGTGGTAACTGATTTTTGTATAAAACCTTTAGCCGCAGATAAAGTAATTGAGCTAATAGAGGCTTTGTAGTAGACCCCGAAAATTTAAATTTCTAAGAAAATAATAAGAGATAAATTCAACTAAAATAACAGAACAAATACCACCTATTTCAAATTGAATATGTTTAACAATGGTTCTGTAAACTTAGAAATTTTAAAACGTAATGCCTATAATCTAAGATGGGCTACAGTGCCTGATGGGGTAATTCCATTAACAGCAGCAGACCCTGATTTTCCATCAGCTCCGGAAATTGCTGAAGAAATTATTCGTTTCACTAAAGAGAGGTATTTATGCTATGGTCCACCGGAAGGGCTTCCGGAATTTAAAAATGCAGTAGCAAATTTTTTCAATAATAAGAGGGATGTTCCTGCATCGCCTGAATTTATTTTCCCTGTGGATAGCGCTGCTTTTGGGATCTATGTTATCTGTAAAGCTTTTTTAAATAAGGGGGATGAAGCAATAATTTTTGACCCTGTTGATTTCCTTTTCAGGTATAGCACAGAGGCAGTTGGTGGGGTAGCAGTTCCATTTGCAATTCCTGCTGGTGATGCAGAGATTGACTTTTCAAAACTGGAATCGCATATTACTTCCAAAACAAAATTGCTATGCCTTTGCAACCCTTTAAACCCAACAGGTAAAGTTTTTACCAAAGATGAATTACTGAAATTTGGAGAGATTGCTG
>JAPLCZ010000302.1 GCA_026391915.1 Bacteroidota bacterium
GTACAAAGCAAAAGGAAAGTCCGTATAGATTTACGGATAGTTTTAAAGCTCAAATGAAGTTGCTAATAGAGGCAAACAAATAGTTTTTTTTATCCACATTCCTACTCTTTTTCTGCGGATAAAATTCAAAATTCGGATTGAGATTTTGGTTAGTTTTGAACCTTATGACAGCAGAAAACGACATCTCTCAATTACAGCGAATTGCCTCGCAAATCAGGCGTGATATCTTAAGAATGGTACATGCGGTACAGAGTGGACACCCGGGTGGCTCACTTGGCTGCGCTGATTTTTTTACAGCCCTCTACTTTAATATTATGAACCATAACCCCGCCTTTAATATGGATGGGCAAGGAGAGGATATTTTCTTCCTGAGCAATGGGCATATCTCACCCGTTTTTTATAGTGCGTTGGCGCATAGCGGCTATTTCCCAGTGGCGGAGTTAGCTACTTTCCGTAAACTAAATACGCGCTTGCAAGGGCATCCTGCCACACATGAGCACCTACCCGGTGTGCGTGTGGCTTCCGGCTCTTTGGGGCAGGGGATGAGTGTGGCAATAGGCGCTGCATTAGCCAAAAAACTAAATAATGATAACAGCATAGTGTACTCACTGCATGGTGATGGCGAACTTAATGAAGGGCAAAACTGGGAGGCACTCATGTTTGCCGCCCACCACAAAGTGGATAATATTATTAGCACTATTGATTACAACCACCAACAAATTGATGGCACTACTGACCAAGTAATGAGCCTTGGAAACCTCAAAGCAAAACTGGAAAGTTTTGGTTGGACTGTTTTAGAGATGAATGGCAATGATATGCAGGAAATCATCAATACTATGGGCAGGGCAAAAGCCTATTGTAACCATGGTAAACCCATTGCCGTAATGATGAAAACCATCATGAGTTACCCTATAGATTTTATGATGGATAGCCACAAATGGCACGGTGTTGCCCCCAACAATGAGCAGTTAGAAAAAGCACTCTCACAATTAGAAGAAACCTTAGGAGATTACTAATCTCTTTTAATAATGAACAAACAAAATTATAACCCTCAAAACCATAGAATATGGGGAGGGTTCTGTTTGTTTTTTATATTGATTTTGCAACTCTGTTTTTCGGCAAATACGTATTCCCAAACCAAGAAAAAAACACGGATACTTTTTGTGCTGGACTGCTCTGCAAGCATGTGGGGGCCCATGACCCGCACCACCACAAGGATGGATGTGGCAAAAGGAATTCTCACGCAGTTAGTGGATAGCCTCAGCAAAGTACCTGATTTGGAAATTGCTTTGCGCACTTATGGGCTAAGGGCAAAGCGCGGCGTGAAAGATTGTAAAGACACTAAACTGGAGGTAGGTTTTGATATTGATAACGTAGCCATGATTAAGAAAAAAATCAAGGAAGCAAAACCTAACGGCAGCACCCCAATTGCGTATTCTCTCAGCAAATGCGGTGAGGATTTTCCGGATAATAAATCTAAAAATAACATCATCCTTATAACTGATGGCTATGAAGAATGTGATGGCGACCCATGCGCAGTTTCTGCCGCTTTGCAAAGCCGTGGGATTATCCTACGTCCTTTTATTGTTGGGCTTGGGATGAGTGATAGTTTGTTGCAACAGTTTGAGTGTGTAGGCAGATTTGCAGGCGCTAAAACCGCCGAAGACTTTAGGAAAGCCCTTAACCATGCGGTGTCAGAAGTTATCAATGTTACCTCTGTTACTGTGAACTTAAATGATGTTAACGGCAAGCCCACAGAAACGGATGTAAATATGAGTTTTATAGATGTTGCCAACAAAACTGTTTCTGCCAATTTTTATCAAACCCTAAACAAATTGGGCAAGCCCGATACCTTTATGCTTAACCCAACAATTAGGTATGACTTGCAAATTAATACCACCCCGCCCATCAATAAAAAAGGGGTAGAAGTAAAACGTGGAGAGCATAATATTATTGAGGTGGATGCCCCACAAGGAAGCCTTCAACTCAACCATAAAACATGGGATAAATTTCAATGGGTGCAGTGCCTTGTGCGCAAGGCTGGCGGTGCCGAAGTTATTTTTGTGCAGGATGTAAATTCTACCCATAAATACCTGCAAGGAAGTTATGATTTAGAAGTACTCACTCTACCTCGCGTAAAAATGAAAGGGGTTAGAATAACAGGCAGCCAGGAGTTGCCAATTAATATTCCACAGGCTGGCAGGCTAGAGGTCTCTTATGCAAAAGATATGATTGCTACAATCATTTCTGTCAACGGAAAAAGCGAAGAATGGGTGATAGATTTAAGAGGAGGAACTCAACCCAAACTCCTTGAATTCATTTACCTGCAACCCGGCACTTACAAAATTATTTACCGCCCCTTTGATGCAAAAAACACCATGGATACCAAACAGCAAGAGGTAGTAATTCAGTCTGCAAAAATCAATTCAATCACATTAAAATAACAACATAAAATATAGATGTATACCGTACAAAACACTAAAGCCACCCGTGATGGATTCGGGGATGGACTCTTTGAAATTGGCTCTCAAAATTCTGATGTTGTAGGGCTTTGCGCCGACCTCACCGAGTCTTTAAAAATGAATAAATTTAAAGAGCATTTTCCTGATAGATTTGTGCAGGTAGGTATAGCAGAAGCCAATATGATAGGCATTGCGGCAGGCTTAACAATTGGGGGCAAAATCCCTTACACAGGCACTTTTGCTAATTTCTCTACAGGTAGGGTTTATGACCAGATTCGCCAGTCCGTTGCTTACTCTGGCAAGAATGTAAAAATATGTGCTTCCCACGCAGGCTTAACCCTTGGTGAAGATGGCGCTACCCACCAGATTTTAGAAGATATTGGGATGATGCGAATGTTGCCACACATGGTTGTTATCAACCCATGCGATTACAACCAAACCAAAGCCGCCACTATGGCAATTGCAGATTATTTTGGTCCGGTTTATTTGCGTTTTGGCAGGCCTGCGGTTCCTAATTTTACTGCGCCTGACCAGAAGTTTGAAATAGGTAAAGCCCTCCATTTAATTGAAGGGAAAGATGTGAGTATTTTTGCTACTGGACATTTGGTTTGGAAAGCTATAGAAGCTCAGGACGAATTGGCGAAGCTGGGCATCAGCGCAGAAGTGATAAATATCCATACTATTAAACCTTTGGATGAGGATGCCGTCCTAGCCTCCGTAACCAAAACGCGCTGTGTGGTTACCGCAGAAGAGCATCAACGCAACGGAGGATTAGGGGACGCAATAGCACAATTGCTGGCAAGAAAACTTCCCTTACCTATAGAAATGGTTGCAGTGAATGACAGCTTTGGCGAAAGCGGCAAGCCCGATGAACTCATGAAGAAATACGGACTGGATACCCCCGATATTATCACAGCAGTTCATAAGGTTTTGCAGCGAAGATAAACCCAGCAGCCACCTTTTAAAACCCCATGACAGACCAAGAACTTTTAGCAAGTTTTAAAGACGAAAGTAGCCGTAACTACGCCTTCAATATGATTATGCGTAAGTACCAGCAAAAGCTATATTGGTTGGTAAGGCGTATGGTTTTAGACCATGATGATACCAACGACCTCATGCAAAATATCTGGGTAAAAATATGGCAGAATCTTTTAAGTTTTAAAGGCGAATCTCAACTCTATACATGGCTTTACAGAATAGCCTCCAACGAGGCAATCACTTTTTTGGAGAAGAAAAAGAAACGCTATTTTGCCAGATATGAAGATGTGGAAAACGAGGTTTTTAGCAGGGCAGATGATAATAATGATATGGATGGTGATGCCATACAAGAGAAGTTGGAGAGAGCCATACTTGCTCTACCGGATAAGCAGCGCCTAGTATTTAATTTGCGCTACTATGATGAAATGCCTTATGAAGAAATGAGCAAAGTTGTCGGTACCTCTGTAGGTGCATTAAAAGCCTCCTACCACCACGCTGCCAAAAAGGTAGAATCATTTTTTACAAAAGAGAATTAAACCCAACCATATAATCATACTCTATAGCGATATTAATAAAAAATAAAATGGAAGACACTAACGATATAAGGAAAGAATTAGACGACATTGCGCCCTTCCTTTCCAGCATACCCAAAAAGGAAATACTCCCTTTTGAAGTACCCGTTAATTATTTTGAGGAATTCCCCAACATCATGATGGAGAAAATTCAGCAACAAACTAAAGTACCAAAATTCGGGTTTGATTGGAGAAGAATCTTTGCCCCTAAAATGGCTTTGGCCTTTGGCGCTGTGGCTATTTTGTTAGTAGCAGGGTTGATGGTTTTTAATAACTACAACCAAGCACAATTAACAGCACTTACTGATGATGATGTAACAAACATTGAAGAAGCCTTAGCAGAAGATGTTACTGCACCTGCGGTAACTACTAATGATGATAATACCGAGTTAGAAGATTATATTTTTGATGCATCTGATGCAGCCAAAATATATGAAGACTAATTCCTTTCCCTTGGCCCATCTTTATTGGTGGGTTTAGTATATATTTTCCCTTTTGAGGCTGCCAGTAATGGCAGCCTTTTTTGTTTATTTTCTGAGGAGATGCTGAAAGAAATTCAGCAAGCTGCATTAATCCACCTTTTTCTGATAACTGAAAACTTCTCCCCCTCTACCTCAACCCAGCATTAATATCACTCAAAGCCTCAGCACCAGGGCAAAGGTCTTTTTCGGTGAGTTCATTCAATGGAGTGAGGGTAGTGCCAAGGGTTTCATGCAACTCATGGTAATCAGTATTTACATAGAGTAAACCAGTGAGAATTTCTCCTTTTGCTCTTGCTTGTTGCAATGCCATAGAGGCGGAGATTCTATCTTGTGGATTCCAGTCGGTAGCAAGTTTATGCAACTCCAAATAACTGCCATCATGCATTTTTACAAGGGCCTTATTCCCTTCGGTATATGAAGCCTTTATCTCCTCTGCCATAGGCACAAAATCTACAGTTCCGGTAGCTTCCACATGCTCTCTTACATAGTCGTAAGATTTGGTGCTGCCCACATTATTATTAAAAGTTACACAAGGAGAAATCACATTGATAAAAGCAAAACCTTGGTGGTGCATAGCAGCTTTAATAAGCGGGGTAAGTTGCTTTTTATCACCACTAAAACTTTGGGCAACATAAGTAGCACCCAACTCCATAGCAAGAGATGCTAAGTCAATTGCCTGAAAAGGATTCACAGAACCCGCTTTGCTTTTAGAGCCCTCATCTGCAGTGGCAGAATCCTGCCCTTTGGTGAGGCCGTAGCAACCATTATTCATCACAATATAAACCATGTTTAGGTTTCTGCGGACAGCATGTACAAATTGCCCCATCCCAATAGAGGCAGTATCACCATCACCAGAAACGCCAAAATAAATTAAATCTCTGTTGGCAAGATTTGCCCCTGTAGCCACAGAAGGCATACGCCCATGCACAGAATTAAAACCGTGAGAATTGCCAAGGAAATAAGCAGGGGTTTTGGAGGAGCACCCAATCCCTGACATCTTAGCCAAACGGTGTGGTTCAATACTCATTTCAAAACACGCCTGTACAATAGCCGCGCTGATACTATCATGTCCGCAACCAGCACAAAGGGTTGATAAACCGCCTTCATAATCTTTGCTGGTATATCCCAAAGAATTTTTAGGGAGATTAGGATGGCGAAACTGTGGTCTTATATAACTCATTTTGTAGTTTAGATTTTGGTTAAAGAAACAGATTGGGTAATGCGTTTTACAATAAGGTCTGCGGTGATGGGCATCCCATCAAAGTTTAAAACAGGGATTAATTTATTGGGGTCAATGTTAAGTTCTAAAGTGAGTAATCCGCGCATTTGTGCATCGCGGTTTTGCTCTATCACAAACACCTCTTGGTGGGCATAAATAAAATCATTTACAGCTTTGCTGAAAGGGAAAGAAAGCAACCTCATGGCATCCATATTAATTCCATTTTCTTTAAGTATTTCCATAGCCTCTTCTGCGGATTGGGTAGAAGTTCCAAAGAAAATAACTCCTACTTCATTTTGGTTTTTTTCTTGGTAAAATTGAGGGGCAGGCACCATGTCTTTCGCAGTATCCCACTTCACCAAAAGCCTCTCCATATTGCGGCGGTAGGCATCAGAGTTTTCTGTATAAACGGCAAACTCATCACGAGAAGTACCACGGTTTACAAATGCACCTTTCTTAGGGTGTGTGGCAGGGATAGTGCGGTAGGTTATGCCATCTCCATCAACATCTTCATACCTTCCATATCTTCCTATTTCATCAAGCTGTTGCGCATTGAGGACTTTACCTCTGTTATATTTTTTGCTATCATCCCAAACAAATGGCGCACTCATGTGGTCATTCATTCCTAAGTCCAAATCCGTAAGCATAATGATGGGGGTTTGTAGCACCTCTGCCAAATCAAAAGCATCTACTGTTAAGTCAAAACATTCTTTGGGTGTGGATGGGAAAAGCAACACATGTTTGGTATCACCATGAGATGCATAAGCAGATATTTGAATATCGGATTGTTGTGTTCTTGTAGGCATACCAGTGCTTGGACCAGTGCGCTGCACATCAATCAAAACCGTGGGCACTTCTGCAAAATAGGCAAGCCCTAAAAACTCATTCATTAATGATACTCCAGGGCCGGAGGTAGCCGTAAAACTTCTTGCCCCATTCCAGTTAGCACCAATCACCATTCCTATGGCAGCCAACTCATCTTCGGCTTGCACAATAGCAAAGTTTTTTCTGCCGGTTTCTTTATCAACTCTAAACTGCTCTGCATACATTTCAAAAGCTTCTGCCACTGAGGTGGAAGGTGTGATTGGATACCATGCGCAAACAGTTGCACCTGCATACACAGCACCTAATCCGCAGGCAGAATTGCCGTCCATAAGAATGGCATCTTTTACCAAATCTCTGCGTTCCATATGGAAGGGAAGCGGGAATGTATAATTAGCTTTTACGTAATCATCACCTAATTGCAATGCCTCTATGTTGGGGGCAATCAGTTTGGTTTTTCCTGCAAATTGCTCAGAAACCAATTCTTCCAAAACACTGAATTCTATATTCAATAAAGCAGCACAAGCTCCTACATAAATAATGTTTTTAAAGAGCTGCCTGAGGCGGGGGTCAGTATAATGCTCATTGCACATTTCCATTAAAGGAACGCCTACATAATTTATATCCTCACGGATGTATTCCTCATGAAGTTGCTTGGTGGAATCATACATAAAATAGCCACCGGGTTTTACACTTCTCACATCCTCCAACATGCTTTGCGGATTTACACAAACCATTAAATCTATCCCCTCACGTCTGCCCAAATGCCCTTTTTCACTTACTCTTACCTCATACCATGTAGGCAAGCCTTGTATGTTGGATGGGAAAATATTTTTTGGAGAAACAGGTACACCCATCCTAAAAATTGACTTAGCAAAAAGCAGGTTGGCACTTGCAGAACCGGTTCCATTTACATTCGCAAACTTTACTACGAAATCGTTAATTGTTGACATATTATTTTACTTACCGGCTTTAGTTGTATTGTATAAAAATTTTTGCATATCCCAGGCTGAAGTAGGGCAGCGTTCTGCACATAAGCCGCAATGCAGACAAACGTCTTCGTCCTTCACCATTACTCTGCCTGTTGGCAAATCCATAGAAACATATAAATCCTGTGTTTTATTTAAGGCTGGCATTAATAAATGTTGGCGTAGTGCATCCTCTTCTTCATTAGGGGTAAAGGTGATGCAATTGGTTGGGCTCACATCCATGCAGGCATCGCACTCAATGCATCTGCTTTCTGTGAAAACAGTTTGCACATCACAATTAAGGCAGCGTTGCGCTTCTTTAAAAGCAGTCTCCAAATCAAACCCAAGTTCCACTTCTTTTTTGCGGTCAGCAAGGGTGAGTTTTTTATCTGCCTGAGGCACAATAAATCTTAAATCTATGGTCACTGGGCTATCATAGCTCCACTCATGTATTCCCATTTTGGCGCTTACCAAATTGGTCATAGGGTTTGGGCGTTCCATGATGTTTTTCTCATGGCAAAATAAATCAATAGATACTGCTGCATGATGCCCATGTGCCACTGCAGTAATTACGTTCTTAGGCCCAAAGGCAGAGTCGCCACCAAAGAACACATTTTTAAGCGTTGATTGAAAAGTAGTTTCATCAACCACAGGCATATTCCATTTGTCAAACTCAAGCCCTAAATCTCTTTCAATCCAAGGGAAACTATTCTCTTGCCCTATTGCCAAAAGCACATCATCAGCTTCTATAAATACATCAGCCTCACCTGTTGGCAGGAGTTGGCGTTTGCCGTTTTCATCATATACAGGATGCACTTTTTCAAACATCATCCCTTTTAGTTTTCCATCTTCTACTACAAAAGAAAGCGGTACATGGTTATCCAAAATTGGGATATCCTCATGCTGTGCATCTTCTTTCTCCCAAGGGGATGCTTTCATTTCTGCAAAGGGGCTGCGGACTAAAACTTTCACGTCCTCACCACCTACTCTGCGTGATGTACGGCAGCAATCCATAGCAGTATTTCCACCGCCAAGTACAATTACTTTTTTGCCTATTTTGCTGGTGTGCTCAAAAGCCACAGAGGCCAACCACTCAATACCAATATGGATATTAGCAGCACCTTCTTTTCTGCCGGGTAGGTTGGGTAAATCACGACCACGGGGTGCGCCTGTTCCTACAAATATAGCATCATAACCACCATCAACAACCTCTTTAAGGCTGCCAACAAATTTATTAAAATGGGTATGGATTCCCATATCCAAAATATAATTTACTTCTTCATTAAGCACGGTATCTGGCAAGCGGAAAGATGGTATCTGACTCCTCATCATTCCACCCCCTAATTTCTGTTCGCAAAAGAGGTGAAGCTCATACCCAAGAGGGGCTAAATCTCTGGCTACAGTAAGCGAGGCGGGGCCACCACCAATCAATGCTATTTTTTTACCATTGGGGGTAAAAGGGCCTTGCGGCATCAGGTGTTTTACTTCATCTTTATTATCTGCTGCTACACGTTTTAGGCGGCATATAGCTACCGGCTCTTCCTCTACTCTGCCACGGCGGCAGGCGGGTTCGCAAGGTCGGTCACAGGTTCTGCCAAGCACACCCGGGAATACATTGGATTCCCAGTTTATCATATAGGCTTCTGTGTATCTGCCTGCAGCTATAAGGCGAATGTATTCCGGCACAGGAGTATGTGCAGGGCAGGCGTATTGGCAGTCTACTACCTTATGGAAATATTCTGGGTCTTTTATGTCTGTTACCTTCATTGAGGGGGTTTTTGTTTTACTGCCCAATCCTTGGGCTTTGTACCTAAATTATTGCGCAAAATTAAGACAAAGAGTGGAGAAAATAATTTGAAAATTTAGAATAAAGTTCTCGCAGAGTAGCGCCGAGTTTTACGCAGAGAGGTGCATAGGATTTTTAATTAAGGTGCATTGCAAATGCTTATAGTAAAAAGAACGAATTAGTCATTTGGTTCCTTGAATGAATGATTCAAGCAAGGTGGGGAATGATTTACTTCCTTGTATAAATGCTTGAGAACTCCGCTGCGATAGCTGATTTTGCCTTGTTTGTGGCGCAGCAAATGAATAATCAGTTTGCTACAAAGCTTGGCGGAGGTGTTGGTTGCACCGCCGAGTCAACCCTTACTCACAAATCAATACTACAGTGAGACGTGGCTGTGAAGGAATCCTGAGAACTTCTATTGATGAGAGGTAAGAATAAATTGTCTTACCCCAAAAAGCATATTCTTAACTTGGTCACTTGAATAATCTTTATAATTTGCATGAGCTGCAGAGTTTCTAATACTAAGCCAAGCAGTAATCTGAATTTGATAAGTTTTTGGGTAAGAATCATTTTTACATAAATCAACATTCATTTGTTCTGCTTTTTTAGGAATCTTCTTCCCTTTTCCATTATCTATTTCAATATCTATGTTGTTTAATTTACACAATTCCTTTAAGTGCGCTTCCAGTGTAGAACCAACAATAACGGCAGCTGCATCTATATAACTGCCCTCTATTAAGTATTCTGCCATTTCTAAATAATCGGAGAATATTTCTGCTTGGATTATTTCACTAATACTTTTGAAGTACCCGTTTTCCAATTCAGTCCTTAAAGCCTTTAAAATTCCAATTGAAGTTTGAAAAACATGCCTATCAGCATATGTTACTTCTAAGGCTTTAAAAACGCCTTTTGTATAATGTGAATCCTTTCCAGTAATTCGCATTACTGCCCCTTTCATCATAGCTCTTAAGCCTGAACTATCTTCGGTGTATCCATCGCTGCTAGTATCATATTGATGATTACTTAAAAAGGTCTCATATTCTTTAAGAACATTATCCAGTTGTCTTATATAAAATTCACTTTTCACTGCCTTAAACTTTGCTTTTTTGGGGTTGCTAATATCACTTCAAACATCTGCTAAATCTATTTACTCAATAACCATTTTGCCTCTTGCAACTATTCCGTTTCCGTACTGAATAGTGGCAAAATAAACGCCTGCGGGTAAGTCGCTTTTCTCAATAATAGTTGTTGTGTTGGTAAGGGTTAAACTCCTTACCTGCCTCCCCAACACATCATAAATTATGACGGTGGGTTGCAGTGCAGATTGTAGGAGTGCATCACCCAAAACCAAAGTAGTGGCAGTAGAAAATGGGTTGGGGTAAAAAGAAATATTAGGGATAGCTGGTGTTGGTTCAAGAAATACAGTAATTACCTGGGCATCGGTTTTTACTATAAAAATATCATCATCAGTTCCTGAACTTTTTAGGGTATCCTTGCCAAGTGGAAGGGTCTTGCTGCTAAAACTGCCAGTAACAAATATGCTTGCATACTGATTGATAGAAATTCCAAATCCTTTTTCATTATTAGCACCGCCAATAAGTTTTGCCCACCTAGTATTTCCATCTTTATCATAAGATGCAATATAGGAGTCTTGCCCACCTGCATTTGTTAATGTGGTGGACCCAAATGCAAGGGTAGAACTTTGGAATTCACCAGTGATGTATGTATTCCCGTACACATCTGCTACTATACTTTGCCCGTAATCTTCTTTATTGCCACCTGCGCTTTTAGCCCAAATTGCATTGCCAGATACATCATATTTTACAATAAAAATATCTGTGTTACCAGTGGAGAAATTGCTAACCGATTTGCTGCCGAAGGTTGCAGTAGCGCCCTTAAAAACTCCTGTGATATATAAATTTCCTTTGGAGTCAATAGTGATGTCTTCGCTTTCATCAAAGCCAGTTCCGCCGCCGCTTTTTGCCCAAAGCTCAGTGCCGGAAGCACTATATCCTGCTATAAAAATATCGCTTTCAGTAGCGCTATTATTTGAGATGGATTTTGAACCAAAACTAACTGTGGAGCTGCGAAACATACCCGTAATGTATGCGTTGCCGGCAGTGTCTGTAATAATTCCATTACCCTCTTGGTAGCTGCTTCCTCCTGCGCTTTTTGCCCATAAGACATTTCCGTTTCTATCCAGTTTTGCAATATAAATTGTGCCTGTGCCTACTTTGGTAAGTTTGCTACTTCCAAAGGAGATAGTGGAGCTTCGGAATCCTCCTGTGATAAATACATTTCCTTTAGCATCAGTGGTGATGCTGCGCCCCTCATCGATATCATCTCCACCAAATTTTTTCACCCATTTTAAGTTGCCTGCGGTATCCAGCTTAACAATAAAAATGTCCGAAGTACCCGAAGCGGAATTGTATAGGGTATCCTTACCAAAACTCATCTTAGCACTATTGAAAGCACCAGTAATATATATGTAGCCTGAGTCATCCATAGCAATATCATAAGGGGCATCAGCATCAGTGCCTCCGGCGCTTCTGCCCCAAACGGCATTGCCCACAGAATCATATTTTTCAAGGAATGCATCACTGCTGCCTTTATTAAATTGGCTATCCTTAATCACTAATGTTTTGCTGCTAAAAGAGCCCGTTACATAGGTGTTTCCCCATTTATCATTCACTAGGCTTTTGCCGTAATCCGCATTAGTGCCACCTGCACTTTTTGCCCAACTCCAATTGGGTGCCTGCGCTTTTGCATAAGTAAGGTTTATAGATATTACACAAATTAAGAGGAGAGGTTTGATGATGTTTTTCATATTACAAACCTACATATTATTTATTTGAACTAGACTTTTATTTATTCTGGTGTTATTTGCACCGCTGAGTCAACCCCAAAGGATAAGACATAGCTGGGAAGGAAACTTTAAATTTCTTTGAGGAACTTTCCGCACCTTATATCTTTTTCCCCCACACCTGCAATTTTGAAATTGTTTTTTCGTTTACCTTTGAAACTCTTTCTATGCGCAGCAACTCAACTGTTTTTATACTTTTTATTGCAATCTTTTTAATTTCCTCCACTGCTTTTGGGCAAGGGTATGGTGTAGTTTCAGGCACTGTAATGGATACCACAGGCACGCCTAAAGAAGGGGTAAAAGTTGCTGTAAGTAACACAAAACTATTTAGTGTTACCCGTGGGGATGGCAAATATTATTTGCAGGTGCCGGTTCTTAAATCCAACGAAATAATAATTACTTATGGTAAAAACTTCTCAAAGAAATTTGAGGTAAAGCCGCTAAAAAAAGATGAGATTTTTGTGCTGAACATCAAAGAAGATTTTACCTATGAAGTAGGTACAGTAGATTTTACTTACCACAAAGAAAACTTGATGATGGTGAGTGTATCACCCAAAATATTTGAGTTTGCGCCTGACCCAACCGGTGGCGGCGTTGAGTTTTTTATCAAACATCTGGCGGGGGTTTCTTCTAATAATGAGTTGAGTTCGCAGTACTCTGTGCGGGGTGGCAACTATGATGAAAACCTTGTTTACATTAATGATATTGAGATTTACCGCCCACAATTGGTGCGTAGTGGGCAGCAAGAGGGGCTTAGCATTATCCACCCCGATATGGTGAGTGGGTTGCAGTTTTCGGCGGGTGGTTTTGAGGCAAAATATGGTGATAAACTTTCTTCTGTTTTAGATATTTATTATAAAGAGCCGGATACTTTCCACGCCAAAGTGTATGGAAGTTTATTGGGAGCAGGGGCTACTTTGGAGGGCGCAAGTGAGAACCACCGTCTCACATATTTGATAGGCACACGCTACCGCACCAACCAATATTTATTAAATGCACTTGATGTAAAAGGGCAATACCGCCCATCATTTTTGGATGCGCAACTATATGTAACTTATGATTTGAGGGATAACCTTGAGGTATCTCTTTTTAGTTATTATGGGATGAATAAATACCTAAGCATACCACAAAGCCAAAGCACAAGTTTTGGTACGGTGAATCAATCTTTCCGTTTGGATATTGAATTTGCAGGGCAGGAAATTGTAGAATATAATGGGCTGGTAAATGGCTTAACTTTAAAATACAAACCCACAAAAGCCGCCACTTATAAATGGATAAATTCTGTTTATAATAATGATGAGAGGGAGAGTTTTGATGTGATTGGTAGCTATACCTTAGGGCAGTTGGAAAATGATTTGGGCAATCAAAATTTCGGTAAACTCAAAAACCTGATTGGCGCAGGGGCTTACCTCAACCATGCAAGAAATAAATTGAGTTCTACTATTTATTCTTCCGAATTTAAAGGAGAATATGCCCCTGAAAACAACATGATTAATTTGCAGTATGGGCTAAAGTTTCAACATGAAAACATTAGTGATAAACTCTCAGAATATAGATACATTGATTCGGTAGATTATTCTGTTCCGCACCGTGATTTGGATACCGGACATCACCCATTAAAAGTGTATGAATACATCTATAGCCAAAACACTCAAAGCTGGAATAGGTACTCTGCCTACATCCAAAATGCCTGGAGTATAGCCCCTGAATACAACGCCACTTTGATTGCCGGCATCCGTGGAAATTATTGGGATTACAGCAAAGAATTTATCTATAGTCCGCGTATTCAATTTTATTTTGAGCCTAATTTAAAATACAACCGTGGCCTTGTAAATATGAATTTGCCAGACTCCTCTTTAGCGAAATTGGCAAGGAAAAATTACCGCATAAAACTCGCAACAGGGTTCTATCATCAGCCACCTTTTTATAGAGAACTCAGAAGTTTGAATGGCACACTTAACCCTGAAATCAGGGCACAAAAATCTTATCAGATTGTAGGCGGTAGTGATGTTAATTTTAAGTTTTGGGATAGACCTTTTAGATTCTCTGCAGAGGCTTATTATAAATACTTATGGGACATTATCCCCTATGAAATTGATAATGTAAGAATCCGTTATTACGCAAAAAATAATGCTGTGGGCTATGCCACCGGTATGGATTTGCAACTGAATGGTGAGTTGGTAAAAGACAATCCCTCATGGATAAGTTTATCCTACCTCAAAACTCAGGAGGATATCAAAGATGACATCAAAATAAAATACAATTACAAAACTGGAAATACGGAAACTACCTACCCGAGATACATCCCACGCCCTACAGACCAACGCATCCGCTTTGCACTTTTCTTTCAAGATTATTTGCCAAAACATCCCTCCTACAAAGCCCACCTGAGTTTGATATTTGGTAGCGGCTTACCTTTTGGCCCGCCTGACTACAACCGTTATAAAGATACTTTAAGGATGCCGCCTTACCGCCGTGTAGATATTGGTTTTTCTAAACTACTTTTTGACCGCGAAAAGCAACAAACCAAATATAAATCTCTCAAAAATTTCCGCAGCATTTGGGCAAGTGCAGAGATATTTAATCTCTTTAATATTGATAATACCATATCCTATATTTGGATACAAGATGTGGCAGGTAACCATTGGGGAGTGCCTAATTATCTTACTTCACGCCGTCTCAATATTCATCTTGAAATGAAGTTTTAATTTTATTGAGATGGGTAGATTTCAATGTATAATTATCCTCTTAATTTTTGTGGCAACTACAGCTTGCAATAACCAGCCTGCACCTAAAAAGCCTCTTACCGAATTAGAAGAAATTAAGGCAGCAGTAAATGGTTGGAGCCGCAATTTGCGTGAGAGAAAGTTTGACTCCGCTGCTAAATATTATCAACCCAAAGTAAATTATTTTGGCAAATGGACTACTGCCAAAGAGGTGATGGAGAAAGAGAAAATTCCTTTTATCAATAATGTGGAATATGTGCAATTTGTTTCGGACATAGAGGCTAAGAAAATTAGTCCGCAAGGCACTAGAGTACACTTTAAAAAGCAGTCTGTAAATAAGGGGATGATTGATATTCACTTCATGTATTTTGTGCTGTGCAAAAATCAAAACCAACAATGGCAAATTGCTATGCAGGGAGATTCCACAGCAGATAAACTCACCCACGAACGCAATTATCACCGCATCAGTTTACGCCAAATTAACTCATGTGAAAAAGCGGCAGAGGCAATATTTTTAAGTTCAAAAATTGTGAAGGATAGGTTGGATGATGATGACGCCCACTACAAACTGGAATACACCCCTGAATATAAAAAAAACCCTGATGGCAATTACTGGTTTTGGGTATATGTTTCTCCAGCAAACTCAGAGATGCCACATACCATTGGGCGCTTTGAAGTGAACCCCAAAACAGGGCAGCTTTATGAATATAATGAGGTGGATGAAAAACCAAACCCCATTGATTTTGATAAGAAATTATTGAAGGTATTGGGTAGGTTTTGCGGTGGTGTAAAACCCAGTATTAAAAAAATAAAAGTTCATTAATCTACCCTCTTTTTTTGCCTTCAAATTCCTGCCTCATTTCATCACTTACTCTTGCAGAAACAGTTTTTAAATCATCCTCTTTGGCTACAAAAAATGGGCTTGCCCAGTAACAATCTATCCTACCCGGTTTAAACCTAAAACCGCCACCGGTAGGTAAAATTTTTCTGGTACTAACAATGGTGCATACCGCCACCGGCACACCTGTTTTGCTTGCCAAGTGAAAGGCACCTTCCTGAAATGGTGCAATAGAAAAAGCGGTAGTGTTGCGGGTTCCTTCGGGGAAAATCCAAACACAAATACCTGCAGCCAAAGCTTCCTTCATTTTATCAAGACTTTTTACCCTATCCCGCACACTACCACGGCTAACAGTGATGTATAGATTCTTAATAATATAGCCCAAAAGTGGAATTTTAGTAAGCTCTTCCTTAGCTAAAAATTTAAAAAAATGCTGTGTGGTAAGGGCGCAAACAGGGATATCCAATTGGCTGTTATGGTTGCTAACAAAAATATAGGTTTGCCCCTTGCTCAGATTTTCTTTGCCATGCACTTTTATCCTTATCCCAAATAAAAACATAAGATACGCCGCCCATATGCGCGAAAGTTGATGCGCTATTGCACCGCTGTTTTTACTGCCCACCAAAAAGATGATAGCATAAATTGGGGTTACAATTATCAATGAATGTATTACAACTAACATCCCCCAAACTGCCCAGATAAAATAAAAGATTTGCATTGGGGCAAAGTTAAATCTATCTCTTCACCACTTTAATGCTTTTTGTCCCTTCATCAGAAATAATCCTGGCAATATAAATCCCAGTTGGGATGCTACTAATATTTATTTGATGACTTGCCTCTATAATATTTTCTGAAAGAATTTGTTTTCCACTAATGTCCGTTAAAATCAGGGTGGCAGTTTTAATGTTTTCAGGTAAATGAATGTTAAGAACTGAGGTGGCGGGGTTTGGATAAATACTGAAATAATTAGCTAATGAAGCCTCCTTTTCAACTGCTGTAATCGTTTGCCCACAACTCCATTTTAAAGAATCTCCTTTAAAAGTATTCAGCCAAATGCTATCTTTTTCAGTGATGGTATTCCACTGTGCTTTGCCGCGTTTTACCAAGGCATTTACGGAATCCATTACAGTGCAAACTTTTTCAATATAACCGGTTTTGCCATACTCTCTAAAGTTGGTTTGTATGCTCACTGTATAAAATTGCTCTTTGGGGTAAGTGCCGTTTTCAATTCCTGCTCCTAATGCTTTTAGGTTTTGTATGAGCACTGTAATATCAGTGGTATCAAAAATTACCCAGCCACATCCATTACCTATTACACGAACTCTTTTGCTGGGGTCATGGTTTAAAAAATCTGTAGAACTTGATGGCCTCCAAGCCCCATACATATTTAAATCATTGGTATGTGCAGCGCCTTTTACACTGCTACCGCCCCAAAGCACATTGGGTTTCCATGTGGTATTTTTATAAACATTACCTGTTTCTCCTTTCTCAAAACTTTGCCAATCAAAACCATTTTGTGTACCATCATATTTAAATCCACCTGCATTTTTTCTGTTGCGCATCCCCATTGAGTCATGCAGATGGGCGTTATCTGCATAGTTATATTGCATGCCATTATATACTGCTTCATGGCAATGCGGGTCGCACTCAATATTGGGGGTGGCATCCATCCATTTTAAGAGATAAGTGCCTCCTGTTTTCTTGGGGTCAAAGGCAATTGAGCCTAGCAAAAAACTAACATCATTTTGGCAATTCCATTTTGCATTTTTGGCTATTACGCTATCTGCAAGGCGCTTTACTTGGTCATATCTTTGGCTGAAGGTGAGTTTACTTTTATCATAGGTTTCGCCAGAGGCCTCGCTGTGGGAGTTTAAACCTATGTAGATTTTTGTTTGGGCAGTGGCAGTTTTAATAATGATAAAAAAAAGGAAAATTGAGAGGATTGATTTTTTCATAATAGTAGATTTTGGGCTTATGATGTTGTGGAGTTGAAGAAGTTTAATTTTCAAATTGAGTTAGCTTTGCCCTTTCTTTATTTCTATCTTGAAAAAATATATTCCATTATCCCTGAAACGCATCCCATGGTGGCTGGTAAAAAGCCCACAACGTAAGTTTGGGTATGCCCTTACTTTTGGGGTTGAGTTAGGCGGATTTTTATGGTGGCTTTTACATCTCATCAAAAATATTTTCTATAAAAAGGAAGAAAAAATAAGCATCTGCACTGGCATCCTAAACCGTACTGATAACTATCTAAATTATGTTTTTGAAAGTGTTTTAAAGATGCAAAATCAGGAATTGATTGAACTCTCTATTTATGATTGCGGCTCTGATGATGTTGAAAAATTAGAATCAGAAATCAGAAAAAAATGGAATGGAAATTTGGTTTTTACCAAAGGAGAACGGAGAAATTTTGAGAGGAGTTTCACATTCAATAAAGCCATTCGGCAAAGCACTTCTAATATAATTTTCACCTGTGATGCTGACATGAGTTTACCCACAGATTTTGTTCAACAGATTTCAAAATTTGTAAGCGGCAAAACAGTTTGGTTTCCTATCTGTTTTAATTTAAATAAGGATAAACCCACCACCATAAATTCAGAAAATGGCAAATGGTATCCTGATGGGATGGGGATGGTTGGTGCTAATAAATTTGCCTTTGAGAAAGCAGGTGGCTATGATGAAAGCTACAAAACCTGGGGTGGCGAAGATTGGGAAATTTGGGAGGCATTTTATAAATCGGGTTACTTACCCTTGCGCAATAAATGCAAGGGACTTTTTCACCAATATCACCCAACCCTAAAGCCCAAAGTTTGGGTAAAAAATATGCCGAATATAGAGGCAAGGGAAAGGGAGTTTTAGCCTTTGATTAACCAATAAGTGAAGTACAGAAGTTTGTATTAAATAAAAAAACAAAGCCCCGAAAATTTCGGGGCTTTGCCATTAGAAACAATGAGAAAAAAACAGTTATACAATGAAACAAAGACAGCTATTGAATTGTTGTTTTTGGCTTTCAAGAGTAAGAACGTAAAAGAAGAATGAAAAGACGTATGGTTTTGAAAAAAAAATTTCTCAACACCAAATTTTCAAAACCGTTAAACCGATATTTTTGTTACTTCACGCTAATCATTCAATCCTTTACCCCTTAGTATTTGCTGCAAGCATTTCTCAATTCTAGCCTCACGGGTGGTGGATTGTTTAGGGGCAGAAAAAAAAAGATTATACCCTCTTTGCCTCCCCGGAGTTAAGGCTTCAAAAGCCATTTTCAGTTCAGGAATTTCATCCAATTTGTTTTGAAATTCTATTGGAAAAATGAGTTTTGTTTTCTCTTTAAAATCTATTTTCAAACCTGCTTTTTCTATTTCAATTGCTTCTTGAATATAGGCTTTAATGATGGTTTTCACTTTCTCTATTTCTTGCAGATTTGTAAATTTAATCAGGCGTGCTGCTTGTGTATTTTCTCCTGGTTTACTTAGTATAACATAGTCATCTTTCAATAAAGCACCTTTAAAAAAACTAATAGCACAGTACTCTTTAAATGCTGCTAAAATGAGGATGTTATTTTTTTGAAAAGTATAACAAGGGACTTTCCATTTTAATTCTTCGGTAAGCCCACTATCAAGAATAATCATTCGCAATAGTTCCAATTCCTCCTCCCAATTATGCACCTTACATTGTGGAGTGCCGCCCAACTCACAACGACCACAACCTTCAATTAAATAGGCATCTACTTTAGGATTCAGGGCATTCATTTTTGATATTATTCTTCTTCCTCTTTCATCAATTTCAATTGCCTGGTCATAACAAATTGCAGTACCTCAATAGCTGCAAATAAAACAAGGGTGAGGGTAGTATTAATAAATGCAGAACACATGAGGAGTAATGCCATTACTGGCGACAACCATAAATACTTCATGATTTTTTCTTCAATCAATTTAAGGTCAACATTAGAAGAAAATACTTTGTTTCTCCAAAATGATTTCATAGAGAGGTATGCCATGATGGAGCCATATAGATATAAGCCACCAAAGATTAAAAAAGCACCAGTGTTGTTAGGGTATTCTCCAATTAGACTTGCTGCGAAAGGGAGAAGGCAAAATGTGATTAATTGCAAGCCCAAATTCAAAGTCATTCCATCATAATATTTAACTACCATGGCGAAAAAAATGTGGTTGCTGTTCCAGAAATTTAGCACAATAACAAAGCATAAAAGGAAGGCATAAAGGTGGGGCAATAAATGGGTAAGTTTTTCCATCAATTCTGCTGTAGAGTTTGCCTCCTTTAAAACCGGAACACGTAAATCCAGTACAAGCAGGGTAATTACAATTGCCAATACCGCATCCACAAAGGTGTTGGCACGGTCTAACTTTTTTCTGTGATGTTCTTCGTGATTTATCATGTTCTTTTTTTATTTGATCTATTCTTGATATGAAATAGTATTAATCCTCCAAACCCTTTCCGTTAAGGATAGCAGACATATATTTCTCTACCCTTTGTTCCCGTGTTTTTGATTGTTTGGCGGCAGAAAAATAAAGAAGATATCCTCTTTGTCTTCCTGGTGTCAGGGCTTCAAAAGCTATTTTTAATTCAGGTATTGCATCCAGTTTAGTTTTAAATTCTTCTGCAACTTTAAATTCTGTTGGCTTCTTCAATTCCACTTTTAACCCAGCTTTTTCCACCTCTATGGCTTCTTTAATATACGCTTTGATAGTTGGTTCCATCTCCAAAATTTCCTGAACATTGGTGAACCTCATTTGCCTTGCTGATTGCACATTCTCTGTTTGTTGGATGAGGATATTTTTGGCATCATTCAGCAGAACTCCTTTGAAAAATAATAGTGCACAATAATCTTTAAAAACATGTATTAAAACAATATTATTTTTTTGATGCAAGTAGCAAGGGCAGCCCCATTTCAACTCTTCAGATAGCCCACAATCTAGCACCATCATTCTTAATTGCTCTATAGCCTCCTGCCATTTCCCTGCCTTGGGGAAATACCAATCTACCTTGGGGTTCATTGTCATCATATGATATTTCTATTGATTCTTTTTTCTAATTATTTTTCAATGAGTATTGTCATTTGGCAAAGGTATTTATTTTAAGGTTGAATTAGGAAATTATTGGCCAATGACCAAAGTGACTCTTCTCTTTTATCTTTCCAATTAAGCTCTAAGCTACTTTGGTATTGCTATATAATTCACTAACCAAATTATTTCAGTCAATTTCAGTTTTAATTCTATAAAATATTTATTGCTGAATCTAAAGATTGGAATATCTTTGAACTACTAAACATAAAACTTATATGAATAAAAACTTAATTATTGCATGCGTTATGGCGGTTTTTGCCATCACAGCCAATGCACAAACTTTTACGGATAGCTTTGAGTCTTACTCAGCGGGTAGCTATCTGGCAAAATCTTCTGGTGGCAAATGGACCACCTGGGATGGCAGCACTGGCGGCACAACAGATGTTAAAGTTGCAACCT
>JAPLCZ010000132.1 GCA_026391915.1 Bacteroidota bacterium
TGTTGGTAATTTAAGTAGACCGAAAAAGTTATTTCCAAATTTTTTTCTGAGCTATGAAGGGCTCAAAAAAATTTAGAATAACTTTTTCTACTTACACACTTTGAGGGATAGTACCGAAAGAGTAACCTCTTCATTGCACCAGTAGGATTAAGGAAGAGATAATTTAAACTCACTAAGCAAAATAAATTTTTTAATATGAAATTTAGTTTATGTTTGTGGTAGGTTTTGCAAAAGCCTAAGCCAAAAAATGAACACAAACAACAACAAACAAAACAACAACTGCGATGAAAAAATTAAAACTGCTACTTCTCGTAAACATTTTGTTCTGCCTATATGGCAACTCACAACCTTTAAATTTTAAATGGGTTACTGATGTAGCACAAAAATATACAAGCGCAGGTTTGTCAATAAATAGGGATGTATTTGGGAATATATTTACTGTTGGAACTTATGTTATTTGCAAACTTGATTCTTCAGGCAGGATTATATGGCAATCTGGTTTTGCTAAATATGGTATTAACACTGCGGTTTCAATTGTAACTGATAACCTAGGAAATGCATATGTAACTGGAGACTTTCGGGAAAACAATAGTAACGGGGTTTATGTTCAAAAATTAGATTCACATGGAAATCAAATTTGGATAAAAAAATTTGGTGGAAATAAAAATGAAATGGGTTATGCTATTGCAATAGATACAAAAGCAAATATTTATGTTACTGGTCAGTTTGAAAGTGACTCATTAGATGCAAATCCAGGAACCGGAGTAAGTATGTTATATAACAGTGGCATCACTGATATTTTCATAGAGAAATTGGATTCAGGAGGTAATTTTATTTGGGCAAAAAAGATAGGTGGTTACTACTATGATTTTGGAAGAGATATTAATATTGATAAAGATGCAAATGTGTATTTAACAGGGGGATTTACTGCAACAGTTGATTTTGACCCCGACACCAGTACCTATAACCTTACTGCTAAAAATAGTTCAGGCGCATATATAGAAAAAATAGACTCCTCAGGTAAATTTATTTGGGCAAGAGTAATTGGGGCTAATAATTATGATGAGGGTTATTCTATATCAACAGATATTAAAGGAAATGTCTATTGTAGTGGTATGTATATGCTTTACTTTGTTTTCGTTTCAAAGACTGATCCTAATGGGAATCTTTTGTGGATTAGAATAATTAAGAATGGTGATAATGCTGTAATAATAAAAACATCTGTTTTATCTGATAATGATGGTAATGTTTATACTGCCGGTGATTTTGAAGGAAGTGTTGATTTCAACCCCAGCTCTGATACTTTTTTCCTAATTCCAACTGGTAATCCCAAGTACAAGGATATGTTCATTCAGAAGCTAGACTCAAATGGAGACTTTCTATGGGCAGAAAGTTTTGGTGGTCCCTATGGTGAAGTTTGTGAAGACATGATAATAGATGATAAAAATAATTTTTATTTATCAGGTTTATTTGGAACTTCATGTGATTTTGATCCATCCAAAGGGGTACACAAATTAACCCCAAAGCAAAATGAAGATATGTTTGTTCTAAAATTAGGGCAATCAAAAATAACTTCTATTTCCAACACTATAAGTTTAAATGTGGGTAACATACACCTCTATCCCAACCCCGCCACCTCCTCCTTCACCATCCAACACGCAACCCTACAAAAAGAAGAACTTATTATCTATAATGTATTAGGCAAAGTGGTATTTACAGTCCAATGGCTGCCAGCGCAAACGGAGAAAAATATATCAGTAAGCAGCTTGCCTAAAGGGGTTTATTTTGTGCGGCTTGGTGCAGGGGTAAGCAAGGTAGTGGTGGAGTAAGAGGGATATGAAGATTTGTGGAAATCATAATTCCAACAAATATTCTACTTTTGCAATAAGTTTTGCTGGAACTTTACGAGTTGGCAAATACCATTAAACTGCATTTAATGAAAAATTTTATTAGTATTAGCTTGGTGCTATTAAGCACCACCTCTCTCTTTGCCCAAAAATGGAATGAACTGGGCAGCGGTAGCAATGCCCTTAATGCTAATGGAAGTATAAATTCCATTTATATTGATTCGGCAGAGAATGTTTATGCCGCCGGAAACTTCACTAATAGCAATAGTAAAAAATATGTTGCCAAATGGGATGGCAGCAGCTGGGCAGAGTTGGGTAGTGGCGCCAATGCTTTGGGGGCTAACAAAACAATCACTTCTGTTTGTGGAGATAAATTAGGGAACATATATGCGGCAGGGGATTTTACCAATGCCAGCGGCTATAAATATGTTGCCAAATGGGATGGCACCAAATGGATAGAATTAGGTGGCACTAATGCCTTAAAAGCTAATAATACCATCAATTCTATTTGTAGTGATAAAGCAGGAAATATTTATGCAGGAGGTGGTTTTAAAAATACAAGCAACTATACCTATGTAGCAAAATGGGATGGCACTAAATGGGCTGAGGTGGGCGCTAAAAGCAACGCCTTAAAAGGAAACAGGGCAATATATTCGGTAAACACTAATGCGCAGGGTGAGATATTTACTGCAGGTGGATTCTCTAATTCAAACGGGTTTCAGTATGTAGCCAAATGGAAGGATACTACTTGGTTTGAGTTGGGCAAAGGAAGCAATGCCCTCAATGCAAATCTTAGTATTAATACTTTATATGCTGATGCCTCAGGGGGTATTTATGCAGGGGGAATTTTTGTTGATTCTAATGGAAAAACGTATGTAGCAAAATGGGATGGAAGTAGATGGAGTAAACTCATCACTGGGCTGGATGGTAATGGAATTATTTATAGTGTTGTGGCGAATACCTCAAACAAGGTTTATACAGCTGGTGGTTTTACAAATACCGGTGGTGATAAGTATTTAACAAGGTGGGATGGCACTAAATGGGCTGAATTAGGAACAGGTAGCAATGCATTGGGGGCTAATAATAATATCCTTGCTGTTTCACTGGGTTCAAAAGGAAGCATTTATGCGGCAGGAAGTTTTACCAATGCCTCGGGTAAATCTTATGTAGCAAAGTTTTTAGATGTAACGGGGATAAACTCTTATACAGAGCCCAACAGGTTTTTGGTGTATCCTAATCCTGCTACAACAAGTGTTACCTTTAAGAGAACTGATACT